>JAATGI010000057.1 GCA_015654725.1 Rhodospirillales bacterium | reverse complement strand
GGTCTTGCCGCCGAGCGTCAGCGCCAGCACCTGGTGGCCGAGGCAAATGCCGAACACCGGCTTGCCGCTCGCCACCAATTGCCTCAGCACCGGGACGGCGTATTCCGCGGTCGCGGCCGGATCGCCCGGCCCGTTCGAGAGGAAAATCCCGTCGGGTTGATGGCGCAGCACGTCCTCGGCGCTCGCGGTCGCGGGCACCACGGTGACGCGGCAGCCCGCGCCCGCCAGCATGCGCAGAATATTTCGCTTGGCGCCGTAATCGATCGCGACGACATGAAAACGTGGCGCGGTCTGGCGGCCATACCCCTGGATCAAGTCCGGAGGCTGGCCCCATTTCCAGCCGGTCTCATCCCAGGAATAGGTCTGGCGGCAAGTGACGTGCTTGGCGAGGTCCATGCCTTCGAGACCGGGCCACGCCCGTGCCGCTGCCCGGAGCGAATCGATATCGAGCTTGCCATCGGCCGCGTGGCACAGCGCGCCATTGGGCGCGCCCTGGTCGCGAATGCGCCGCGTCAACAGCCTTGTATCGATGCCGGCGATGCCGACGAGATTGTTGGCTTTGAGCCAGGCATCGAAATGCTGCAAGGCGCGCCAATTCGAGGGCCGGGTGATGTCGGCGCGCAAGACCAAGCCCAGCGCCGAGGGCGCCTGAGTCTCGATATCCTCGTGGTTGGCGCCGACATTGCCGATATGGGGAAAGGTGAAGGTCACGATCTGCGCGGCGTACGAGGGATCGGTCATGATCTCCTGATAGCCGGTCATGCTGGTATTGAAGCAGACCTCGCCGACCCGCACGCCCTCGGCACCGATGCCATGCCCCCAAAAGGCGCTGCCATCGGCCAGGACCAGGGCCGCGTTGGGGCGCGGGGACAGCAGCGTCATGAAACGGGCTCGGCCTTTAACAATTGGGCTCGCGCCGCGCCAAAATGCGCTCGGGCGGGAAGGCCCAAGCGCGCGATGCGCGGCTGACAAGCGGCTAGACCCCTCAAATATCGTGCGACTCCAAGTCGCGTCAACCCCGCGCCGTCGTGTAGGCTTCGGCCTTCGGACAAAAGGAGCGGGCATGCTGCGCGAACAATTCACCGACGCGCTCAAGGACGCGATGAAGGGCAGGGACGCGCTCGGCACCTCGACGGTGCGGCTCGTCATCGCCAAGCTCAAAGAACAGGACATCGAGGCGCGCGGCAAGGGCAAGCCCGAAGGCATCGACGAGCCGCAGATTCAGCAGATGCTTCAAGGCATGATCAAGCAGCGCCGCGAATCGATCGGGCTTTACGAACAAGGCAAGCGCGACGACCTCGCGGACAAGGAGCGCGGCGAGATTGCGATCATCGAGCGCTTCCTGCCCAAGCAGATGTCCGAGACCGAGGCCGAAACGGCGGTCAAGGAGATCGTCGCCGCCACCGGCGCTTCGAGCGTCAAGGATATGGGCAAGGTCATGGCCGCGATCCGCGAGCGTTATGCCGGGCGCATCGACGGCGCCAAGGCCAGCGCCATCGTCAAGAAATTGCTGGGCGCGGGGTAAGCGCGATGCGGACTTATGAGGGCGGCTGCCATTGTGGCCGCGTGCGCTTTCGCGTCACCACCGATTTGGCCCGTGTCTCGGAATGCAATTGCAGCATGTGCACGAAGAAAGGGATTCTGCATCATCTCGTGCCGCCAGAGCGGTTCGAGCTTCTGAGCGGCGAGGGCGATCTGACCACCTACCGCTTCAATACCGGCGTGGCTCGGCACACTTTCTGCCGGCATTGCGGCATCCATCCCTTCTATGTGCCGCGCTCCGATCCCGACAAGATCGACATCAACGTCCGCTGCCTCGATGGCGTGGATCTCGCGGCGCTCACGCTCGATACCTTCGACGGCCGCAATTGGGAGCAGGCGATCGCGACCTGGCACCATGGCGAGTGAGGCGGCGCGAGCGCGCTCTTGACGGCGCTCGCGCGCGGTCCGAGAGTCGCACCGACGGAAATGGCCTTCCCCTCCGGATTTCTCGACGAGTTGCGCTCCCGCGTCAGCCTGGCGGAGGTGGTGGGGCGGCGCGTCAATCTGCAAAAGCGCGGCCGCGAATATATGGGCTTATGCCCATTTCACAAGGAAAAGACGCCATCCTTCCACGTCGTCGAGGATAAGGGTTTCTATCATTGCTTCGGCTGCGGCGCGCATGGCGACGTCATCGGCTTCGCGATGCAGACGCAGAATTTGGGCTTCCGCGAGGCGGTCGAGGAGTTGGCGCGCGCGGCGGGCCTCGACGTGCCGCGCGATACGCCCCAGGAGCGCGAACGCGATCAGCGCCGCGCCACGCTTTATGGCGCGCTTGCAGCCGCCGCCGCGCAGTTCGAGGCCAATCTCGCCGGACCGAAGGGCAGTGCGGCGCGCGCCTATCTCGAAGGCCGCGGCCTCGATGGCGAGACGATGCGGCGCTTTCGGCTCGGCTACGCGCTCGACGCGCGCGATGGCTTGAAACGCGCTCTGGCCAAGGATTTTCCCGAGCCGCTGTTGATCGAGGCCGGCCTCGTCCGCAAGGCCGAGGATCGGCCCGAGGCTTACGACTATTTCCGCGACCGCATCATCTTTCCGATTTCCGACCGGCGCGGCCAAATCATCGCCTTTGGCGGACGTTTAATTGAGCCCGCGCTCGCGGCCGCCCCACCAACCCCGCTCGCGCGGGCTGGGTTGGAGGGCGGCAGCCCGCGCGAGAATAGACACCGGCCCAAATACTTGAATTCGCCCGAGACGCCGGTGTTCCAGAAGGGCCGCGTGCTTTATGGCTGGCCCGCCGCGCGCGCCGCCGCGGCGCGCGAGCCGTCGGCGATCGTGACCGAAGGCTATATGGATGTGATCGCGCTGCAACGTGCCGGTTTCGGCACGGCGGTGGCGCCTCTGGGCACCGCCTTGACCGAGCATCAGCTTGAAGAGGTATGGAAGCTCGCGCCCGAGCCGATCCTGTGTTTCGACGGCGACGCCGCCGGCCAACGCGCCGCGGGACGCGCGCTCGACCGCGCCTTGCCGCTCTTGAAGGCCGGACGCAGCCTGCGCTTCGCGATAATGCCGGACGGCGACGATCCCGACACGCTGATCGCGCGCCTTGGCGCCGCCGCCATGCGCGATGTGTTGGAGCAGGCGCGGCCTTTGGTCGAGTCCCTGTGGACGAGCGAAACCGCCAGGCCGTTCGATACGCCCGAGCGCCGCGCCGCGCTCGAAGCCCGGCTGGAAACCCGGGTCCGCCAGATCGCCGATCGCGCCGTCCAGGACCATTACCGCCGTTTTTTCAAGGAACGCCTGTTCCAGGCGCTCAGCGGACAGAGGACGGACAAGAGACGACAGAAACGCGCTTTTGATGTCCGTCGTCCGCTGTCCGTCGTCCATCCGCCCGAGCCGCCGCCGCGCGACCCCGCCCTGTTGCAACGGCGCAACGCCGAAATCCGGCTGGCGCTGGTGCTCAACCATCCGTTTATTTTAAGCGAGTACATCGAGGAGGTTTCGGCCTATCGCTTCGCCGACCGCGAGCTTGACAGGCTGCTGCGCGAAATCTTAAGAATTCATGCGCTTACGCCCGACCTTGACGCCGCCTCACTCAAGTTCCACTTGTCACAACACGGATTCGACAGCGTGGTGAGTCGCTTGCTTTCGCCACAGGTCCTGACGCACGCGGCATTCGCGCGGCCCGAAGCCGAGCCGGATGCCGCGCGCGAGGGTTGGCTTGAATTGGCGAACCAGATCGCCGAATTGGGCAAGTCCGAGGACAAGGCGGTGGCGGAGCGCGATCTCGCGGCGGATATGAGCCTGGAAACTTGGGAGCGGACCCAGCCGTTATTGGAGCGGAAGGGCGTTGATTGATTTTTCCCTCGATGGTTGGGGATGGAGCGGCGATGGCAAGTAAGGCGGCGACGACGGCGGAAGCGGCGGAAGGCAGAGACGAGGCCGAGGCGCCCCTGCTCGATTCGGTGGCGCAATCGATCAAGCGCATGGTCGCGAAAGGCAAGGAGCGCGGCTACGTCACCTATGACGAGCTGAACGCCGCGCTGCCCGCGGAACAGGTTTCCTCCGAACAGATCGAAGACACCATGACCATGCTCTCCGAGCTGGGCGTGAACGTCGTCGAAAGCGAGGAGACCGAGGACGCGGCCGAGCCGGAAGCCGAGCCGGGCGATGACGGCGAGATGCGCAGCGGCGGCAATCTCGACGATGAGGATATCGGCCGGACCGACGATCCGGTGCGGATGTATTTGCGCGAGATGGGCTCGGTCGAGCTGTTGTCGCGCGAGGGCGAAATCGCCATCGCCAAGCGCATCGAGGCCGGCCGCGAGATGATGATCGGCGGGATTTGCGAAAGCCCGCTCACGATGCGCGCGCTGATCGAATGGCGCAACGCCCTCAATGAAAGCAAGATGCTGCTGCGCGACGTGATCGATCTCGACGCCACCTATGGCAATGCCGCCGGCGCCGACCGGGCCGCCGAAGCGGAAGTGAGCGGGGCGAGCGTCGAAGGCGAGGACGCGGAAGCGATCGAGGGACTCGGCGAGCCCCCCCAGGGCGAAGGCGATCCCGAGGCCGAAGCGGAGGATGCCGCGATCTCGCTCGCGGTGATGGAGGCCGAGCTGAAGCCGAGCGTGCTCGCGGCGCTCGACACCATCGCCGCGCTCTATAAGCGGCTCCACAAGATGCAGGAAAACCGCCTCGCCGCCTTGAGCGAGGGCGAGGCGCTCGCCAGGGCCGCCGACCGGCGCTACGACAAATTGCGCAGCGAAATGGTCGAGGCAATGAAGGCGGTGCGGCTCAATAACGGCCGCATCGAGCAACTCGTCAATCAGCTCTACGATCTGAACCGCCGTTTGGTCGCGACCGAGGGCCGGATGTTGCGCCGCGCCGAGGCCTGCGGCGTCAAGCGCCAGGATTTCCTGAACCACCATATGGGCCAGGAGCTGACGCCCGATTGGGTGCAGCGGGTGAAGCGCCTCCACGGCAAGGGCTGGGGCGCGCTCATCAACAAGTATGGCGCCGAGGTCAAGCAACTGCGCGTCGAGATCGCCCGGATTTTCGCCGAGGCCGGCGTGCCGCCGTCGGAATTCCGCCGCGTCGTCTCGACCGTGCAGCGTGGCGAGCGCGAGGCCGGCCGCGCCAAGAAGGAAATGGTCGAGGCCAATCTTCGCCTCGTCATTTCCATCGCCAAGAAATACACCAATCGCGGCCTGCAATTCCTCGACCTGATTCAGGAAGGCAATATCGGCCTGATGAAGGCGGTGGATAAATTCGAATATCGCCGCGGCTATAAATTCTCGACCTACGCGACCTGGTGGATCCGCCAGGCCATCACCCGCTCGATCGCCGACCAGGCGCGCACCATCCGCATCCCCGTGCACATGATCGAGACCATCAACAAGCTGGTGCGGACCTCGCGCCAGATGCTGC
>JAATGI010000361.1 GCA_015654725.1 Rhodospirillales bacterium | reverse complement strand
GAGATCGAGAGCGAGGTCGCCGGCCGCATGACGCTCGCGGCACCCTTCGCGCCGTTCCTGCTCACCGCCAAGGCCGACCGCATCGACCGGCGACGCGACGGCGCGCTCGCGATTATCGATTACAAGACCGGTGGATTGCCGCGCGCTCGCGATTGGGAATTCGGCTATTCGCCGCAGCTTCCGCTCGAAGCGGCGATCGCCGAGGCGGGCGGCTTCGACGGCATTGGCGCGGCACCGGTGGCGGCGCTCGAATTCTGGCGGCTTTCGGGCGGCGATCCCGCCGGCGAGATCAAACCGCTCGCGGAGAATGGCGATTTGCGCGCGCTGATCGACGGCGCCTTGCCCGGCCTTATGAGACTCGTCGCGGCGTTCGACGATCCGCGCACACCCTATCGCGCGGTGCCGCGCGCCGAATACGCGCCGCGCTACAACGACTACGCCCATCTCGCCCGGGTCAAGGAATGGTCGGCCGCGGACGGAGACGAGGAGTGAGTGTCGCGCCAGATAGCGTCGCCTCGGTCTGGGTCGCCGCCTCGGCCGGCACCGGCAAGACCAAGGTGCTGACCGACCGCGTCTTGACGCTGTTGCTCGGCGGCAGCGCGCCGCAAGGGATTCTTTGCGTCACCTTCACCAAGGCGGCGGCGGCGGAAATGTCGATCCGTTTGAGCGATCGGCTCGGCCGGTGGGCTACCGCCGGCGATGGCGATCTGGCGGGGGAAATCGAAGCGCTGACCGGCGCGGCGCCGACGGCCGAGCAGCTCGACGAGGCGCGGCGTTTGTTCGCGCGCGTGCTCGACACACCCGGCGGCATGCGCATCGACACCATTCATGCCTTCTGCCAATCGATCCTGCGGCGCTTTCCGATCGAGGCGGGGATTGCGCCGCATTTCGAGGTGATGGACGAGCGCAGCGCCGCCGAGGCGTTGGCGCAGGCCCGGGCCGAGATTCTGGAGCGTCCCGCGCTGGCGCCGGCGCTTGCCGAAATCGCCGGTCATGTGGCGGAAGGCGGCTTCGCCACGCTGATCGGCGAGCTGGTCGCGGAACGCGCGCGGCTCGCCGAATTGCTCGAGGACGGGCTGGATACGGTGTTGGCGCGATTGCGCCGCGCGCTGGCGCTGGCGCCGGACGACACCGCCGCCGGCATCGTCGTGCGCGCTTGCGTCGAATTCGATGACGGGCTTGTTCTGGCCGCCGCCCGCGCCTTGATCGCCAGCGAAAAGGTCAGCGACCGGCAACGCGGCGAGGACATGGTGCGCTGGCTCGAAGCGCCGGCGCAACGGGCGGCGCGTTTTGACGATTATGTCGGTTGCTTTTTCACCGACAAGGGCGCGCCGCGCCACCAGATTTATACCAAGAATTTCGGCATTTTCGAATCGCAGGAGGCGGCGACGCTCGATGCCGAGGCGGCGCGCATTGGGGCCGTGGTGGCGGGCCGCCGCGCCGCCGTGCTCTATGCGGCGACCGCCGCGCTGTTGCGCGTGGGCCACGCCATGCTCGCGACCTACGAGCGCCACAAGGAGCGGCGCGTGCTCTTGGATTACGACGATCTGATCCTGAAGACGCGCGATCTGTTGCGCCGGCCGGGCGTGGCGCCCTGGGTTCTGTTCAAGCTCGATGGCGGGCTCGATCACATCCTGATCGACGAAGCGCAGGATACCAATCCCGAGCAATGGCAGGTGATCGCCGCGCTGGCCGAGGAATTTTTCAGCGGCGAGGGCGCGCGCGAGGCCGACCGCACCGTTTTCGCGGTCGGCGATACTAAGCAATCGATCTTCAGCTTTCAACGCGCCGATCCCGCCGCCTTCGCCCGCATGCGCGATCATTTCGCCGCCCGCATCCCGAAGAAGAAATGGCGGCCGCGCGAGCTCGATGTCTCGTTCCGCTCGGTTCCGGCGGTGCTGCAAGCGGTCGATGCGATTTTCGCGCGGCCGGACGCGGCCGATGGCGTGGTGCCGGCGGGCATGAGTTTGCACCATCGCGCGGAGCGCGCGGGGCAGGCCGGCCTCGTCGAACTGTGGCCGCCCGTGATGCCCGACGATAGCGCCGACGAGTCCGCCTGGGACGTGCCCATGGACCGCCGCCGGCCGCGCTCGCCGCAGGCCCGGCTCGCCCGCGCCGTCGCCGACAAGATCGCGGGCTGGATCGCAAATGGCGAGATGTTGCCGGCGCGCGGCCGGGCGGTGACGGCGGGCGACATTCTGGTGCTGGTGCGTCGCCGCAATGCCTTTCTCGTCGAGCTGGTGCGGGCCTTGAAGGAGCTGGGCGTGCCGGTCGCCGGGGCCGACCGCATGCGCTTGACCGAGCAACTCGCGGTCGAGGATTTGGTCGCGCTCGGAAATTTTCTCCTATTGCCGGAGGACGAACTCACGCTAGCGACCGTGCTGAAAAGTCCGCTCTTCGATTTCGACGACGATCTTCTCTACCAGCTCGCCTATCCGCGCGGCGAGCGCTCGCTATGGGCCGAGCTGCGGCGCCGCGCCGCCGACCATCCGGCCTTCGCCCGCGCCGATCGCGCGTTGGCGGCGCTGTTGGCGCGGGCCGACTTCGTGCCGCCCTACGAAT
>JAATGI010000235.1 GCA_015654725.1 Rhodospirillales bacterium | reverse complement strand
CGTGGCCGGTGCGGTCGGCGGCGGCGGCGGCACGCTTCGCCATCGGGCCTTCGCCATATTGCGTGGTGTGGCCGCCGAACGGGCGCTGATAGATGCGGCCGTCGGGCGTGCGCGAGAACGGCACGCCGAAATGTTCGAGCTCGATCACCGCCGGAATGGCGATGCGGCTCATATATTCGATCGCGTCCTGGTCGCCGAGCCAATCGGAACCCTTGACGGTGTCGTACATATGCCAGCGCCAATCGTCCTCGCCCATATTGCCGAGGGCGGCGCCGATGCCGCCCTGCGCCGACACGGTATGGCTGCGAGTCGGAAACACCTTGGTGATGCAGGCGGTCTTGAGGCCGGCCATGCCCATGCCCAGCGTGGCGCGCAAGCCGGCGCCGCCGGCGCCCACCACCACGACATCGTAGACGTGATCGATAACGGGATAGGCGGCCATGCTCAGGCTCCAAACGCGAGCTTGAGCACGGAAAAAATCCCGGCCACGGCCAGCAGCAGCGCGACGAGCTTGACCACGACGATGCCGGCGATCTTGGTGCCCTCGCTCGGCGCGTAATCCTCGATCACGACCTGAAGGCCGAGCGCGCCATGATAAAACACGGCGCCGATCGTCAGCATCATCAGGATCGCGGCGATCGGCCCATGAAGCCAAGCCTCGAGATCGAGCCGGTCGGCGCCCGCGAGCGAAATCAGGCAGGCGCAGAACCATAAGCCCAACGGCACCAGCGCCACGGCGCTAACGCGCTGCGCCCACCAGTGCGCAACCCCTTCCTTGGCGGAGCCGAGGCCGAGCGCGCGGCCCAAGGGCGAACGGAGCCGCGCTTCCGCCATCTCAGCCCCGCACCATGATGCCGGCGACATAAGCGACCGCCGTCAGCACCAGACTCGCCGCCACCACGGCATAGCCGGAACGATAGGCCGTCGGAATCGCGAAGCCGCTGCCCGCGTCCCAGGCGAGATGGCGGATGCCGTTGCACAGGTGATAGAAAAAGGAAAAGCACCAGCCGAGCAGGAAGATCAGGCCGAGCCAGGAGCCGAAAAACCATTGCGCCGAGGCGAACGCCGCGTCGCCGCTCGCCGCCGCCGCCAGCCACCACACCAGGAAAATCGCGCCGAACGACAACGCCAAACCGGTGGCACGGTGAAGAATCGACATCACCATGGTGAGTTGCCACTTGTAGATTTGCAGGTGAGGCGAGAGCGGCCGTTCGGCTTGCGTCATTGGGGAGAATCCCTGCGGCATCGCGCGTTGCCGCGCCACGTCCGGATGTAGCTTGTGCGGTGCAGCAAGTCAATCTTGCAGCCCGCATGGCAACGCTGCTACCTCGGCATAAGCACCCAATAGTCGAGCTCGAGCACGATGGCGGGATCGTAAGCATCGCCGGTTTTGAAGGGGAAATCGGCACAGGGCCGGTTCTTGGCCACGACGGTGCGAAGTCGTACCGCGCCGAGATCGGTTCGACCGGCGATGTCGGACTTCGCCAGAATTTCGCTCCAGGCATAAATCGTGTCGCCGGCATGAACCGGGGCGACATGGCTACCGGCATCGATGGCCGCGATATGAAACGCGTTGCCGAGACCATTAGAACTTAGCGCGCGAGCGATACCGATGACATGGCCGCCATAAACCAGACGGCGGCCGCCCTCGGTTTGCGCCCGCGCGCGGAACGCGTCGAAATGGATGCGCGCGTTGTTCTGGTAGAGCCGGGTCGCCAGCGCGGGCTCGGCTTCTTCGAGCGTCATGCCGTCGCGATGATCGATCCGCTCGCCGATTTTATAATCGTCGCAACCGAAGCGCGAACCCGCGAGCGCGCGGTCGTAGCGCGTGAGATCGAGGCCCGGCGGAACGGTTAGAGTCTCGGGCGCCACCACCTCGCCGAGCCGGGGAACGCTCGCCGCCGGCGCGGGCGAGGCCGGGTCGCGTTTCGGTACCAGCACCCAACGCACGAAATCGACGATGGGATCGCCGTGCTGATTCTCGCCGCTTGAGCGGACATAGACGATGCCGGCGTTGCCCTTGCTGGTCTCGCGCAGGCCGATCACCTCGGAGCGCGCGCGGACGGTATCGCCGGGATAGAGCGGCGCGCCGAACCTGCACTCGGCGTAGCCGAGATTGGCGATCGCGTTCGCCGAAATATCCGGCACCGTCTTGCCGAAGACGAGGTTGAAGGCGAGCACATCGTCCAGGGGCGCGCGGCGATAACCGATCGCCCGCGCGAACGGTTCGGACGAGTTCACCGCGAAACGCGAGCCGGTGAGGGCGAGATAGAGCGCGGCGTCAGCCTCGCTCACCGAACGCGGCGTCGCGTGAGCGAAGATTTGGCCGAGGCGGAAATCCTCGAAATAATTTCCGCGCTCGGTCTTGTCCAGGCTCAATGGACGTGAGCGCGCGCCGGCGTCTTGGCGAGATAATCCTTCACCAGCACCTCGGCGATCTGCACCGCGTTCAAGGCCGCGCCCTTCCTGAGATTGTCGGCGACCACCCACAATGCCAGGCCGTTTGGCACGCTCGGGTCGCGGCGGATGCGGCTGACATAGACCGCGTCTTCACCCGCCGCTTCCTTGGGCGTGACATAGCCTTCATCGACGCGGTGATCGACCACGATGACGCCCAGCGCTTTCTTGAGCGCGGCGCGCGCCGCCTCGACCGAGATCGCGTTGGCGAATTCGACATGCACGGCCTCGGCGTGGCCGATGAACACGGGCACGCGAACGCACGTCGCGATCACGGCGATATCGGGGTCGAGAATCTTGCGGGTCTCGACCGCCATCTTCCATTCCTCCTTGGTGGCGCCGTCATCCATGAAGACGTCGATATGAGGAATGACGTTGAAGGCGATATCCTTGGTGAAGCGCTCCTTCTTCAGCAAGTCGTTGACATAGACGGCGCGGGTCTGGGTGAACAATTCATCCATCGCCTCGCGGCCGGCGCCCGACACCGATTGATAGGTCGCGACCACGACGCGCTTGATATGCGCGACGTCGTGCAGCGGCTTCAGCGCCACCACCATCTGAATGGTCGAGCAATTGGGGTTGGCGATGATGCCTTTTTTGGTATAGCCGGCGATGGCGGCCGGATTGACCTCGGGCACCACCAGCGGCACGTCCTTGTCCATGCGCCAATGGGAGGTGTTGTCGATGACCACCGCGCCCGCCTTGGCGGCCCGCGGCGCGAATTCGGCCGAGACCTTCGATCCCGGCGAGGACAGAACGATATCGACGCCCTTGAAGTCGAAAGTGTCGAGCGCCTCGACCTTGAGCACATGGTCCTCGCCGAACGAAACCTCGGCGCCGACCGAGCCCGACGAGGCAACGGCATGGACCTTCGACACCGGGAATTCGCGCTCGGCCAGAACGCTCAGTATCTCGCGACCGACAACGCCGGTGGCGCCGACCACCGCGACTCGATAGGACATGATTGACTCCGAAACCGCGCCGAGGCGCGAAAAGGGGCTAGGTTTAGCCCTCGCCGCCCTAGATTGACAAGAGGTGGCCATCCGGCGCGGAATAACAAGAATCGATTGGAGAACCCGCCCATGTCCAAGCCGTCGAGCTTCGCCGAATTCTGGCCCGAATATTTGGGCGCGCACCGCGACCCGCGCACGCGCGCCGTGCATTATTTCGGCACCAGCCTCGGCGTGGTCTGCGTCCTGGTGTTTTTCGCGACGCTCGATTGGCACTGGCTGGTGGCGGCGCCGATCTGCGGCTACGGCTTCGCCTTCGCCTCGCACTACCTTATCGAGGGCAACAACCCCAAGACCTTCGAGCATCCGGTCTGGTCCTTCATGAGCGACTTCTACATGCTCGGCCGGTTCTTGACGGGGACGCTCAAGCCGGAAATCGCGAAGCTGCCCGCCCGCGCCTAGACTAGGCTTTCAGCGTCTTCTGAATCTCGCGCTTGATGAAGGCGAGGCCGTCCTCGGCCGGGATGCCGGTGAGGTCACCGATCGTATAGCTGACTTCGGAGAGATAGCCGCCCTTCACCGTCGCCGCGGCGCCGGTCATGAAGGCGACGAGCGGCGGCGGCGTGGTGGCGGCTTCGAGCTGCGCTTTGTAAGCCTCGGGCGGAATATCCTCATAGACGATCGTCTTGCCCGTCGCCTCCGACAGCATGGCCGCGAGTTCGGCATGGCCATAGGCCCTGGGCCCGGTGAGGGCGAAACTTTTGCCCTCGTTGCCGCTCTCGGTGAGAATTCGCGCGGTGGCGCGCGCCAAGTCGCGGCGCGAGACATAGGAGATTTTGCCGCTGCCCGCGGGCGAGACGATCTTGCCCGAGGCCAGCGCGCGCGTCGCCGTCATCAGCCCGGCCTCGGCGTAATTGCCGTTGCGCAAATTGATCGGCGCGAAGCCTTGCTCCTTGAGATAGGCGAGGGTTTGCAAAATCGAGGGCGTCGAGGGGAAAGGCGATTGCGGCTGGTCGGCGAGATAGCCGACGAACGCGATGCGCTTGATGCCCTGGCGCTTGGCGGCGTCGATCAAATTCTTGTATTGCCGGACCCGCGCCTCGGTCGGCCCGACCGTCGCCATCATCAGGATCGTGTCGGCGCCTTCGATGCCTTTGGCGATTTCATCCGCCTTCTCGAAATCGCCGGCGCGCACCGCGATGCCTTGCGCGGCGAGGTCGGCGGCCTTGGCGGTGTCGCGCACGGTGACGACGAAATTGGTGCCGACGCGCTCTTTCAGCGCTTGAACGATCTGGCGGCCGAGTTGGCCGTTACCGCCGGTGACAACGATCATGTCGATCTCCCG
Source organism: Rhodospirillales bacterium (assembly GCA_015654725.1). Taxonomy (GTDB): domain Bacteria; phylum Pseudomonadota; class Alphaproteobacteria; order ATCC43930; family CGMCC-115725; genus JAATGI01. The sequence goes on along the minus strand of JAATGI010000235.1, from coordinate 843 downwards.
AAGCTAGCTTCCCGTTTGCTGTTAATGCAGCGGAATCTGCAGCTAATTCCACCTTTAGGTGCGTACATGAAGAAACGTTCTAGCCCAACCTATTTTCTGAATATACGTATTTTGCGTTCGACCGTCAAGCGAGCTTATCGAGCTCGCGCAACAGCGTGTCGGCCATCACCGTGGTCGAGACCCGCGCCGAATTGGGCTGCATGATGTCGGTGGTGCGCACGCCGCGTTCGAGCGCCGCCTGCACCGCCTTCTCCACCATCGCGGCCTGCTCCTCGAGATCGAAGGAATAGCGCAGCAGCATCGCGAAGGAGAGCACGGTGGCCAAGGGATTGGCGATGTCCTTGCCGGCGATGTCGGGCGCGCTGCCGTGAACCGGCTCGTAGAGCGCCTTGCGCCGCCCGCTCGAATCCGCTTCGCCGAGCGAGGCCGAGGGCAGCATGCCGAGCGAGCCGGTCAACATCGCCGCGCAATCCGACAGAATGTCACCGAACAGATTGTCGGTGACGACGACGTCGAATTGTTTCGGATTGCGCACCAGCTGCATCGCGCAATTGTCGGCGTACATGTGGCTGAGCTCGACGTCACGATATTCGGAATCGTGGAGCTTCTGCATTTCCTCGCGCCACAACTCGCCCGATTCCATGACATTGGCCTTTTCGACCGAGCACACCTTGTTGCGCCGCTTGCGCGCCAACTCGAAGGCGACGCGGCCGATGCGCACGATCTCGGGCGTGGTATAGACCTGGGTGTTGACGCCGCGCCGGGTGCCGTCGGGCAGTGTCTCGATGCCGCGCGGCTCGCCGAAATAAACCCCGCCCGTCAGCTCGCGCAGGATCATGATGT
>JAATGI010000183.1 GCA_015654725.1 Rhodospirillales bacterium | reverse complement strand
GGCTCGCCCATTCGCTCGCCGACACGCTGGTCTCGCCGGTCAACGATTCCTTCATCGATGTCGATGTGTTTTCGCGCGTGCATCACGACAGAACGCAGCGCGGCCAGGTCGCGCAATATGCCGATCTCGTGCTCGAAGCGCGGCGCAAACGCAAGATGGTCGACCAAGGCATTATCGATTGGATCATCGTGCGCAATCGCATGTCCTCGACCCAATCGAACAATGCCAAGCAGATCGCCACGAGCCTGACGCGTCTCGCCAGCCAATTGAAATTCCACCCCGCCGAAGGACTTCACGACCGCGTGATCTTCCGCGAGCTGTTTCCGATCGGCCTCACCGCGCTCGACCCGATCGAGGAGGCGATGCGCGGCAGCAGCCTCTCGGCCTCGCAGCTTTCGGCGCGGCGCGAGATCGAGGCCTTGATCGCCACGTTGCAATTGCCGGAGCGCAGCCGCGGCATGGCGCACTTGCAGGCGCGGCACGATTGGTTCGAGCGGATTTCCCGCTATTATCGCGATCTGCGGGAGTAATTAGGCTAATATAGAGGCGTTGTGACCGTTCAATTCGAAGGCCCGCCGCCTGGGGCTCGTCCAGCGCCACGATAAAAACGCAAAGGCTTCATTCCTGCAAAGGGAGAAATCCGGCCGGGCGCTGCGGCAGCAGATCGGCCTCGACAAATAAACCGAGCGAAACTTGCAAACGGAGCGAAACTTGAAAATTTCCCGTGTCTGCTCTGCCCTCCTGATGACCTGCGCCGCGACCCTCGCGTGGCCCGCCATCGTCGCCGCCGAAGATTCGCCCAATGTCAGCATCGGCACATTGTTCATCGAGGGTGCCTTCACCCGGCCGACGCCGCCCGGCGCGAAGAACGCGGCCGGCTATCTCTCGATCATCAACGAAGGGAGCGTGCCGGACCGGCTTGTGTCGGTGGATTCGGATGTTTCCGACAAGACCAAATTGCAGGATTCGAAAGCGAACGGGGCGACCGACTTATCGGACGGCATCGAAATTCCCGCCGGTGGCACCGTGAACCTCGCGCCCGGCGGCGATCACGTGGTGTTTCTGAACATCCACCATCCGGTGAAGGCCGGCGACATCATCCATGCGACGCTCGGCTTCGAGAACGCCGGGCAGATCGACATCGGCTTCCACGCCGAGCCGAACATCACCACCTCGAAGCCGGAAGACCAGGACGACGATCAGTGACGGCTTGGGTGTGACCGTGTGGGGCGGCGACGCCGACCCGCACTTGGCCCGCGAAATTTCGGGCCATCACACCCCTGTGCCGTATCCTATGGACCAAATTGATGCAGCAACGGGCCGGAGCGTAGCAACCCCGATTTTTGCCGCCTACTAGCAGAACCGCTAGGTTTTCGGCGTCTTTTACGCGGCGTTGCCGAAAGCCCACAGCGGCATGGACGGGTTTGGTCTGGCGCGCGAGTTTTGGTGCGGGCGGCCGGAGTCGAACCGGCACGGCTCCTTCGAGCCGAGGGATTTTAAGTCCCTTGCGTCTACCAATTCCGCCACGCCCGCATGTTGCCCGGCTTAAAGCGCCGACGCCTCTGGCGCAATCACCCCCGCCCGCCGGCGATCGGTGCCTGGAAGGCGAGGCCGAGGTCCCAGGGAAAATAAATCCAGGTGTCCTGCGAAACCTCGGTCATGAACGTATCGACATGCGGCCGGCCGGCCGGCTTGGCATAGACCGTGGCGAAATGCGCCTTCGGCAACAGCTCGCGCACGACGCGGACAGTGGCACCCGTATCGACCAGATCGTCGATGACGAGCACGCCGGCGCCCTGCCCGGCCAAAAGCTGCGGCGCGACCGGCTTGACGATCTTCGGCGGTCCCTGCTGAACGGTGTGATCATAGCTGACGATCGAGATCGATTCGACCACCCGCAGATCGAGCTCGCGCGCGACGATCGCCGCCGGCACCAGGCCGCCGCGGGCGATCCCGACAACCGCCGTATAAGGCCCGGTCTCGGCGAGCCGCCAGGCGAGCGCGCGGGCATCGCGATGAAATTGATCCCAGGAGACGTGAAAGGCTTTTTGCGGCGTGTCGGTCATGTGATCGTATATTTGTCGCGCCCGGTGGCGCGCAGGCC
>JAATGI010000288.1 GCA_015654725.1 Rhodospirillales bacterium | reverse complement strand
GCCGGCGAAGGTGCCGAAGCCGCAATCGACCCCGGCGATGACCCGCTCGCGCCCGACGATATCGGCGAACTGGCCGATCCGCTGCGCCACCAGTTCGGGATGCTCGACATAGTTGGTGCAGGAATCGATCACGCCGGGAATCAGCACCTTGTCCTCCGGCAGCTTGGCGTCGCGCCACACGGCCCATTCATGCGCGTGCCTCGGATTCGCCGCCTCGAACGAGATCGCCCGCGGCTTCGCCTTCAACAAGATCGCCATGATTTTTTGCACCGGAATATCGTGATCGTGCGGCCCCTCGTAATTGCCCCAACAAATATGGAGCCGCAGCGAGTCCGCCGGGATGTCGCGAAGCGCGTGGTTCAAGAGCTCGACCTGATGCGCGGCGCGTTTCAGGAAATCGGCCTCGGTCAAATCCTGAAACCCGGTGCGGCGCGACATGGCGAGATCGGGGCAATCGATCTGAAGAACGAAGCCGGCGGCGACGATCGCCTCGTATTCTTCCCGCATCGCCGCCGCGATCGCCTCGACATAGGCCTCGTGCGACGGATAAAAGCGGTTCGGCTGGAACGACGAGACGACGCCCGGCGAAGCGGCGTTGAGGAAGGCATCGACCGGCTTGGCCTCGGCGACCGCGGCTTTGAAGTTCGCGATGTCTTTCTTGACCGCGTCGTGATCCTTCACCGCGATTGGCCCGGTGCAGAGCATGCGCTTGAAGGCCGGCGCCCCGTTCATCAGCGCCATGCGGCGGCGGAATTCGGGATAAGGCGCGATGTCCAGATTGGGCTTCGGCACATTCTCGCCGGAAAAACCGGTCAGGCGGTCCTTGATATAGGTCGAATAGCCGATCTTGCTGGTCTCGCCGTCGCTGACGATGTCGATGCCGGCCGCGACCTGGCGCTTGACGATGTCGATGGTGGCGCGGCGGATTTCGGCGTCGAAGGCGGCCGTATCGTACGGTTCGCCGCGCTCCTTCTCGAGCAGCAGCTCGGTCGCCTCCGGAGGCCGCGCCAGGCTGCCGACATGCGTGGCAAGAATCCGCTCGGTGCTGAGTTTCATGATCGGCCCTCCCGGTTTTGACAACCCCGATGTCGCATCTTACATCGCCGAAAGCGGCATGCGGCGGATTTCGCGGATCAAGTGACCTTGTCCGTTCGTCGCGCTATAGTTTCCCTTGCGTAGAGCCTTGCGCAGACAAGGAAACACGACGAAAGCAAGGGAGAGGAAAATGGCCGAGACCGAAATCATCGACGTCTCCGAGATCGTCGAGAAGCAGAAATTGTCGGGCTTCCTGATCGGACTCGTCGTCATCTCCTGGATCATCACCTTCTTCGACGGCTTCGACATGATCTCGATCGGCTTCATCGCCAAGCCGATCATGACGCAGTTCAAGCTCGATCCGGTTCAGATGGGCAACGTCTTCAGCATCGGCCTGGTCGGCACGCTGATCGGCGGTTTCGGCTTGGGCTGGATCGCGGATCGCGTCGGGCGGCGGCCCGCCGTGATCTACGCCACCGGCGCGTTCGGCGTTCTTACCATCCTGCTCGCCTTCGCCAATGGCTACGCCTCGCTCCTGGTGCTGCGCTTGATCGACGGCATTGCCATCGGCGGCATGTTGCCCGTGGCCTGGGCGCTCAATATCGAATACGCGCCGAGGAAATACCGCTCGACCATCGTGACCGTGATCATGATCGGCTATTCCTTCGGCGCCGCGATGGGCGGCCCGGTCGCGAATTGGCTGTTGCCGATCTATAACTGGCCGGCGGTGTTCGTGTTCGGCGGCGTGCTGTCGTTGGTGGCGGCGCTCGCGTTGTTCGCGATGTTGCCGGAATCGGTGCGCTTCCTCACCACCAAGCGGCGCGATCCCGCGCGCATCGCCGCCATCGTGCGCCGCATCGCGCCGCAACGGAAAATCCCCGCCGGCGCGCGCTTCGTGCTGGCGGACGAAGGCGCCAAGACCAGCGATTTCAAGCCCGCGATCCTGTTCCAGGGCGAGCTCAAATGGATCACGCCGATGATGTGGATCGCCTACATCTTCAGCTCGATGACGGCGTTCTTTCTCGCCAATTGGGGACCGATCGTGATCATGTCGCTCGGCTTCTCGCGCGAGGCGGCGAACTGGTCGGCGACCGCGAACTCGATCGGCGGCGCGCTGGGCGGCCTGCTCTTGATGCGCTTCACCGACAATCGTGGCGCGATCGCCATCACGCTCATGCCGCTGATCGCGATCCCGCTGTTGCTGATCATCGGTCTCGGCGACACCGCCCCGGTCAATATTCTGGGCCTTAGCCTGTTCTTCTACGTGCAGTTCTTCGCGGTCCTGTTCTTGATCGGCGGCCATTTCGGCCTGCACAGCATCGCCGGGATTTTCTATCCCAGCGCCTATCGCGGCAACGGCGCCGGCTGGGCCACCTCGGTGGCGAAGATCGGCTCGATCGCGGGACCGTTTATCGGCGGCTTCATCCTGTCCTCGAGCTTGCCGAAGCCGGAGATTTTCGCCGTCCTGGCGATCTGCCCGGCGGTGTTCGTGATCTGCATTTTCGTTGTCGGCACGCTTCACAGCCGCTTGCTGCGGCGCGAGGCGGCGATGCCGGCCGGCGGCGCGGCGATGGCGCCGGGCGAGTGATCAGCGCTTAAAGCTCGCCCCAATCCAAGGGCCGCGATAGCGGCGCCGGATCGCCGGGCAGATATTGATAGCGCCGGGTCAAGGGCCGACATCCTCCCGGTCCGATGTTACGGACCGGGTGGGATCATGCCAGTTTTTCGCGGAAGAATGCGATCACCTCGTCGGCGGCTTGGCGGGTCGGCTGACCCGCCGCGTCGATGAGGCCGCTGGTGAAAACGCTGTTCGGCGGCTGTAGCCCCGCGGGATTGCCGGCGCTCTCGGGCAGTTCCCGGCCGACGAAACTGGCGCCCAGCCGGTCCTTCAGCGTGGCGAAGCGCTCGGTGCGGCACAGCTTGTCGCCCTGGAAGCGATAGCCGCGCACGACAAGTCCGTCGCGCGCGATCCGATCGGAAACCGCGCGCCATTCTTCCGGCGCCATCTGCACGGCGGCGCGATTGGTCACCGGCAATCCCGGCTGCGCCATGACCGGCGCCAGCACGCTCGGCTCGACCGCCATCGACAAAGCGAAGCCGCCGGTGATGCACATGCCGATGACGCCGACGCCCGGCCCGCCGCATTCTTGGTGCGCGGTACGCGCCAATTGCTTCAGCCAATCGACGATCGGGCTCGATTTGTTGGCGGCGAAGAGGCGGAATTCGTGCGCGATGCAAATGCGCAGGATGGTGCCGATGCCTGGCGCCTTTTCCTCGTTGCTGGCGTCGGGCTTGCCCAACAGCGCCGGCACATAGACGCGAAAACCGGCGTCGCGGACCCAGCGGCTGAAGCGGATCAGGGTCGGCGCCACGCCGAAAATTTCCGGCATCACGATGACGGCCGGACCCGTGGCGCCGCTGGTGAGCACGATCTTGGTCTTGCCGCCGAAGGTCAATTCGCGGCGCGTGAAGTCGTCGATGGCGGCGGAGACGGGATCGCTCATGCGTTCTTCTCAAGTTGGCGCGCCCATTCTATGCTGCGCCGGATAAAAAATAACGTCGATTTGGGAGGTTCGATCATGCCCTTGCGCCTTTTCGCCATTGCCTTGTCCGCGACGCTGCTTTCGGGCACCGCGTTCGCCGAGGGGCCGGTCAAGATCGGCGTGCTGAACGATCAGTCCTCGCTCTATGCCGACGCGACCGGCATGGGATCGGTCGAGGCGGCCAAGATGGCGGTCGAGGATTTCGGCGGCAAGGCGCCGGGCCAGCCGAACCAGGGCATTTTC
>JAATGI010000068.1 GCA_015654725.1 Rhodospirillales bacterium | reverse complement strand
CCGTCGCGCATTGCCAGGAATGCCATACGCCGCGCAATCGCCTCGGCGCGCTCGAAGCGAGCCTCGCCTATTCCGGCAATCCGCATGGCCCCGACAAGCAGAATGCGCCCAACATCACCTCGGATAAGGAGACCGGAATCGGGGGTTGGAGCGTCGATGACATCGCGACCTTGCTCGATAGCGGCCAGACGCCGGAGTTCGACTATGTCGGCTCGGGCATGGCCCAAGTGGTGAAGGGCACCGGCCAGCTCACGCCCGCCGATCGCCACGCCATCGCGGTCTATATCAAATCGCTGCCGCCGATCCACACCGAGAAACACGCCAAGCAATAGCCCCCTCCCGCGACTGCCGCCGAACATGCCACCCGGCATGTTCGGGCCGAGCGTCCGGGGGACCCTCGGCAGGCGTCGCGCCTCCCCCGCAGGCGGGGGAGGGAAGAAACGCGCAGCGTTTCGGGTGGGGGCCGAGGCGCGGGAGCATTTCAAATTGGGGCACTTTGGGCTAATTTTAGGCCATCCCACGCGGGGAGCGGCTTGGGGATGCAGCGCAGACTGACAACGATTCTGGCGGCCGATGTCGTCGGCTATTCGCGGCTCGCGGCTGCGGATGAAGAGGGCACCGTGTCGCGGCTGCGCGCGCTCAGGCAAGAACTGATCGATCCCGTGATCGCGGCCAATAACGGCCGCACCGTTAAGCTCACCGGCGATGGCCGGCTGACCGAGTTCGCCAGCGTCGTCGAGGCCGTGCGCAACGCCAATATCGCGCCCGACCGGCGCATCGAATTCCGCGTCGGGATTCATCTCGGCGACGTGGTTGTCGAAAGCGATGGCGATCTGATGGGCGACGGCGTGAATATCGCGGCGCGCCTCGAAGGCATTTGCGCGCCGGGCGGTGTTTGCCTGTCGAACGCCGCCTACGAGCAGGTGCGCGACAGGATTGCGGCCGACTTCACCGACCTCGGCGAGAAGGAACTGAAGAACATCGCGAGGCCGGTCAGGGTGTTTGCGCTCGCGCCATCGGGATCACCCGACAAACCCCCACCCGAAACGCTTCGCGTTTCTTCCCTCCCCCGTAAAACGGGGGAGGGTGGGGAGGGGGCTTTACCGCCCCGCCTTTCGATCGTCGTGCTGCCCTTCGCCAATATCGGCGGCGACCCGGAGCAGGAGTATTTCGTCGATGGCGTGACCGAGAGCCTGACCACCGATTTGTCGCGCATCAGCGGCAGCTTCGTGATCGCCCGAAATACAGCCTTCACCTACAAAGGCAAGCCCATCGACGTAAAGCAGATCGGCCGCGAACTGAATATTCGCTTTGTCCTTGAAGGCTCGGTACAGCGCGGCGGCAATCGCATGCGCGTCAATGTCCAGCTCATCGACGCCGAGACCGGCAATCATCTTTGGGCCGAGCGCTTCGACAAGCCGCTAGCCGACCTTTTCGACATGCAGGACGAGATCGTCGCGCGTCTTGCCAATCAGCTCAATGCCCAACTCATCGTCGCCGAGGCGCGGCGCGCGGAACGCGCGCCGCATCCCGATTCGATGGACCTCTATTTCCAGGGTATGGCCTGGGCGAACAAGGGCGTTACCCGCGAATACTTTACTCAGGCGCGCGCGCTGTTCGAGCGCGCCCTCGCGCTCGACGCCGTCAACATCGACGCGTTGGTCGGCCAGGCAAGGGTCGATGTCGAAACGGTCGGCGCCGGATTGACCGACGATCGGGCCTCACGTCTCGCGGTGGCCGAAGCAGGGTTGACGCAAGCGCTGTCGCTGGCGCCGAACCATGCCTGGGCCCATACCTGGATGGGACTTGTCTACACTCACACCCATCACGCGGCTCAAGCGATTGCCGAATACGATCGGGCCCTGGCACTTGATCGAAATTTTGCGCACGCCTATAGCGGCATCGGTCTTGCCAAAATTAGAATCCTTCGCGCCGCGGAAACCGAGGCCCATATCCTCGAGGCTTTCCGTCTCTCTCCGCGCGATAGCAACGCCTATATCTGGGCGATGCTTGCCGGCTTCGCCAAGCTTCACCTGGGTGACAATAGCGGCGCCGAGTTATGGCTGCGCCGATCGATCGAGACCAATCGGAATCTCCCCCTCACGCATTTCCTTCTCGCGTCCGCGTTGGTGCATCTCGGCCGGCAAGAGGAGGCCCGAACTGGCGCCCAGGCGGGACTGGCCCTCAACCCGTCCTTCACCATCTCCCGCTACCGCGCAGGCGTCCCAAGCGACAATCCGACTTACCTGGCGCAAGCCGAGCGCATCCTCGATGGCATGCGCCTGGCCGGGGTGCCGGAGGGATGACGGCCTTGAATTTGTACGTAAGATGCGTTTATATAACTCATGCTCCTTGCCGTCACCCCAGCGAAAGCTGGGGTCCAGGGTTAGCGACCGTCTCGCTTATCCTGGGTCCCTCCCCCGGCTTGACCGGGGGATCGCGCAGGGACGACACGAGGTAAAAATCGCGGTCTATGGACATGAATTTTACCAAACGAAGCCAATTTTCAGGATTTTCGCTTTGGAATCAGACGCTAAGCTCACTTAGCGTTTATCGGGGGAGTGAACATGATCGGATACACTTTAATTTAGAATTAGCTGTAGATTCCGCTGCATTTGCAGCAAACGGCTGGCGTTCAGACGTGGCCGGCGCGACGGTGGAGCGGCCATGATCGATAAACGGGTGAAAGACTTGGCGAGCGCCGTCGCCGGCATCAAAGACGGCGCCACGCTGTTGTTCGCCGGCTTCGGCCAGGTCGGCGAGCCGGTCGAACTGATTCAGGCGCTGCTCGAGGCGGGCGTGCGCGACCTTACCGTCGCCGCAAACAATAGCGGCACCGGCGAGGTCGGGCTGGCCAAGCTCATCAGGGAACGGCGGGTGCGAAAGCTCATCTGCTCCTTTCCGCGCACCAGCGATTCGCATTGCTTCGAGGCCGCCTTCGCCGAGGGTGCCATCGAATTGGAACTTGTGCCGCAAGGCACGCTTTCCGAGCGCATGCGCGCCGCCGGCGCCGGCATCGCCGGTTTTTATGTCCGCACCGGCGCCGAGACCAAGCTCGCCGAGGGCAAGGAAACCCGGATGATCGACGGCAAGCTCCATGTCCTGGAAAGGCCATTGCGCGGCGACGTGGCGCTGATCAAGGCGCTGAAAGGCGATCGCTGGGGCAATCTCGTCTATCGCAAATCGGCGCGGAACTTCAACCCGGTGATGGCGATGGCGGCCGATCTGGTGATCGCGCAGGTGAAGGAGATCGTCGAGCTCGGCGCGCTCGATCCCGAATGCGTCGTGACGCCGGGCATTTTCGTCGACCGCGTCGTGGAGGTTGGAAGATGAAGCAGCTCTCGCGGCGGCAGATGGCGTGGCGTGCGGCGCAGGACATCGCCGACGGCGCTTACGTCAATCTCGGCATCGGCCTGCCGACGCTGGTGTCGGATTACCTGCCCAAGGATCGCGAGATCGTGCTCCATAGCGAGAACGGCATTCTCGGCATGGGGCCGGCGCCGAAGCCGGGCGAGGAAGATCCCGATCTGATCAATGCCGGCAAGGGGTTGACGACATTGCTGCCGGGCGGTGCGTTTTTTCACCACAATGATGCGTTTTTGATGATCCGCGGTGGGCATCTCGATCTGGCGTTGTTGGGCGCCTACGAGATTTCCGAGACCGGCGACATCGCCAACTGGACAGTCGAGGATCCGGCGACGCCGCCCGGCGTCGGCGGGGCGATGGATTTGGCGGCCGGCGCCAAGGAAATTCGCGTCATCCTCGAACACAACACCAAGGAAGGGGCTTCGCGCATCCGCCGCCGCTGCCACTATCCGTTGACCGCGTCGGGGGTGGTGAAGCGCATCTATACCAACCTCGCCGTGATCGATGTGACGCCCGACGGTCTCGTGGTGCGCGAAATCGTGCCGGAACTCGACTTTTCTCAACTTCAGGACAAGACCGAGGCGAGGCTCACCCTCGCCAATGATTGGCGCAAGCTCGAAGCGCCCGCGATTTGATCAACGGGGCAGGCGGGCTTCGAGCCAGGCGCGAAGGGGATCGGGCAGGGGCTTGGCGCGGCGCGTCTCTGAATCGATCGTGACCATGACCGAGACCGCCGTGGCCACGCATTTGTCGCCGATAAACATGCCGTGCTCGGTGCGCCAAGAGCTGCGGCCGACACTCAAGAGCCGGGTGCCGATATCGATCTGCCCCGGCCAATGCACCTCGCCGCGAAAATCGATCTCGACCCGCGCCACGACGAAATTCGTGCCGGTGCCGCGCAGATCGACCCGGTCGTCGCGCATGAATTCGATGCGGCCGGTCTCGGCGAAGGTCGCGAACACGGCGTTGTTGACATGGCCTTGCCGGTCGGTGTCGCCGAGCCGCAGCTTGTCGAAGGTCCAGCTTGTATAGGAGCCGCGTTCGGTCGCGGGTGGCGGCGCGGGACGGTCTGAATCGGGCATATTAGCTCTTGCCATGCAAGTTAAACGTCAGATTAACCACCAAGACACCAAGACACCAAGAGATCAAAGAGCCAGATGGCGAATTCCATCCTTGATGAGCGGTACATTGAAATTGATGAGAAGCCCAAGGCGCTTTCGCGCCAGCTTGAGATAGGTGAGAAGCTGCGCCTCGTGAACCGGCATGACCCGCTCGACGGCTTTGATCTCGACGATCACCATGTCATTCACGATCTTGGTCGAGACGAAATCCCGCATCGACCAAGATTTCCCGATATTGGACCGGCAAGGAGATTTGGCTGGCGACGTTCAAGCCACGAGAACGAACTTCGTATGCCAAGCATTGTTCGTAGACTGATTCGAGGAGACCGGGGCCCAGCGTGCTATGAACGGAGAAAGCGGCGTCGACAATCTGGCGCGCCACCAAATCATGTTCGGCGGATGGTTCTGCCATCTTGGTGCCTTGGTGTCTTGGTGGTTCAACCTTTAGGCCCGGCCGAAGAGCCAGGCGCCGTCGGCACGTTCCTCGCGCTTGAGCCTGCCCTGCGTCACCGCGTGTTGAAGATGCGCCAGCGCCTCTCCCATGGCGAAACCCATCTGGCGCTGATCGAGCTTGCGGTGAAACAAGACCGGCACCAGCTCGATCGCCGGCCTCGGCGTGTCGCAGGCCCGCACCACCTCGTCGAGCCGGTCGGCATGATGATCGCGCAATTGCCGGAGCCGCGCATGCAGCCGATGGAACGGCAGATTATGCGACGGCAGCACCAGGACCGAATCCGGAACCGCGCGCCCGATCTTGTCGAGCGAGGCAAGGAAATTGCCGAGCGGGTCTTGTTCGCTCCGGTTCGGCCACAAGCTGACATTGGGCGTGATCTTCGGGAGCACCTGATCGCCGGCGATGAAAATATCGAGCTCGGGCTGATAGAGGCAGCAATGCTCGGGGGCATGGCCGCGCCCGACAATGACGCGCCAATTCCTCGCGCCGATCTTGAGCTCCATCCCGTCTTGCAGCCGATGATAATGCTCGGGCACGCGCGCCATCGGGATGCGTGTGGTGATGCGCGTTCCCGCCAGTTGCTCGGCCTCGGCGCCGAGCCCGCCGCGCCGGTATAGGGCGAGGCCGGAATCGCGGATGATCTGGCCGCCCTCATCGCCGCTGATGCGGTAGCCCATCTCCCATTCGGTCGTGCTGATCCACATCTCGATGCCGAGCGTCTCGGTCAGCCAGCCGGCGAGGCCGATATGATCGGGATGGGCATGCGTGATGATGAGCCGCGTGATCTTCTTGCCGCCGAGATGCTCGGCGAAGACCCGCTGCCAGACCTCTTTGCTCGCGTCCCAGAAAATGCCGGTATCGATAATCGCGACGCCGTCGCCATCGTCGAGAAGCCACAGATTGATGTGATTGAGCGAGGTCGGCAGCGGCATGGCGAGCCAGCGCACGCCCGGCGCGATCTCGGTGACGGTGCCGGCGGGCGGATTGGCGTCGTAGAGATAATCGAGCGCGAGGCCGCTCGCATCGGGACTCATGAGGTTCTTTCGATCACGGCGGCGATGCCCTGGCCGACGCCGATACACATGGTGACGAGGGCGTAGCGGCCCTGGCGGCGGTGAAGCTCGCGGATCGCGGTGAGTGCCAGCCGCGCGCCGGAGGCGCCGAGCGGATGGCCGATGGCGATGGCGCCGCCATTCGGATTGACGCGCTCGTCGTCCGGCTCCAACGCCATCAGCTTGAGGCAACCCAGCACCTGGCTGGCGAAGGCTTCGTTGATCTCGATGACGTCCATGTCCTTGAGCGACAAGCCGGCGCGCGCCAATGCCTTTTGCGAGGACGGCACCGGCCCGAGTCCCATGACGCGCGGCGGCACGCCGGCGACGGCGGCGGAGACGATCCGCGCCATCGGTGCCTTGCCGGCTTTCTCGCCGGCCTTGAGCGTGCCGACAATCAACGCCGCCGCGCCGTCATTGATGCCCGAGGCGTTGCCGGCGGTGACCACGCCGCCGTCGCTCAGCGGCTTCAACTCGGCGAGCCGGTCGAGCGTGGTGTTGGGGCGCGGATGCTCGTCCTCGGCGACTTTGATCTCGACGCCTTTTTTCCCGCCCGGCACCGTCACGGGCAGAAGTTCGTCGGCGTAAAAGCCCTTGGCCTTGGCGCGCGCGTATCTTTCCTGGGAGGCAAGCGCGAAACGGTCGCTGGCCTCGCGGCCGATCTGATGCTCGCGCGCGACATTGTCGGCGGTCTCGGACATGGTGTCCGCGCCATATTCCTTCATGACACGCGGATTCGGGAAACGCGCGCCGATGGTGGAATCGAAGACGCGGATGTCGCGGCCATAGGCGCTTTCGCTCTTCGCCATGACGAAAGGCGCGCGGCTCATGCTCTCGACCCCGCCGGCGACGAACAACTCGCCCTGGCCGCTGCTGGTGGCGCGCGCCGCGTCGACGACGGCGGCCAGGCCGCTGCCGCAGAGGCGATTAACGGCGATGCCCGCGACCTCGACCGGCATCCCGCCGACGAGCGCCGCGTGGCGCGCGACATTGCGGGCATCCTCGCCGGCCTGGTTGGTGCAGCCGATAATCACGTCTTCATACATTGCCAGAGGGAACGGGTTGCGGGCGGCGAGCGCCTTGATCGTGCCGCCCAGGAGATCGTCCGGCCGCACCGAGGCCAGGGCGCCGGCATGACGCCCGATCGGCGTGCGCAATCCATCATAGATGTAAGCGTCCAACATGCCGCGCGAGCCTAGGCAATGCTGCACCGCCGAACAAGCCATTTCCGGACATGTCGGCATTGCCCTTGCGGGGTTATTGGCTTCAAGGCATGGATTAGCGCATGCGCGATTTTCAACAGCCTCGCCGCTCCGCTGCGGTCGCGTCGGAGGCGATGGCCGCGACCTCGCACCCGACCGCGACGCTCGCCGCCATCGAAATTTTGCGCAATGGCGGCAACGCTGTCGATGCCGCCATTGCCGCGGTCGCGGTGCTGGGCGTGGTCGAGCCGCAATCGACCGGCATCGGCGGCGATTGCTTTGTGCTCTATTCGCCCAAGGCCGGCCGGCCTATCGGCCTCAACGGCTCGGGCCGCGCGCCAAAAGCAGCGGAACCCGGCTGGTATGTCGAGCATGGTTACAAATCGATCCCGCCGGAATCGCCTCATGCGGTGACGGTGCCGGGCGCGGTCGATGCCTGGTGCCGGCTCCATGAAGATCATGGCACCAAGCCGCTCGCGGAATTGCTGGAGCCCGCGGCGCGGCTCGCCGAGGCGGGCGTGCCGATTTCGCCGCGCGTCGCCCACGATTTCGCCGGCCTGTCCGAGAAAATCGCGCGCGACGAATTCGCGGCGGCGGCGTTTCTTCGCAACGGTCGTCTTCCGGGCCTCGGCGAGAAACTGAAACAGCCGGCCCTGGCCAAGACGTTGAGAAAAATCGGGCGGGAGGGGCGGCGCGCTTTCTATGACGGGCCGGTCGCGGCCGAAATCGTGTCCCGTCTCAAGGCGCTGGGCGGCCTCCATACCCTCGACGATTTCGCGGCACAGCGCTCGGAATACGTAACGCCGATCTCGACCGACTATCGCGGTTTCGCGGTCAACGAGATTCCGCCCAACGGCCAAGGTCTCGCGGCATTGATGATCCTCAACGTGCTGCGCGGCTTCGATATGGCGTCCGACCGGTTGAGCGAGGCCGACCGTATCCATGTGCTCGCCGAAGCGACCAAGGCCGCTTACGCCGCGCGCGATACCTGGTTCGCGGACCCTGCTCAAGCAAAGGTTCCCGTCGATCGATTGTTGTCGGCCGACTATGCCGATGAGGTGCGGCGGCGGATCGATCCGCGCCGCGCCAGTGAGCCGGTTCTGCTCGACGGAGCCGAGCATCGAGACACCGTCTATCTCACGGTGGTCGATCGCGACCGCAATGCCGTGTCCCTCATCAATTCGCTGTTTCATCCTTTCGGCAGTGGCATTTTCGCGTCCGAAAGCGGGGTGATGCTGCATTGCCGGGGCACCATGTTCCGCACCGCGCCGGGCCACCCCAACACCATCGCGCCCGGCAAGCGCCCGCTGCACACCATCATTCCCGGCATGCTGACGAAGAATGGCCGCGCCGTCATGCCCTTCGGCGTCATGGGCGGAAATTACCAAGCCTGCGGCCATGCCCATTTCCTGTTGCAACATCTCGATCGCGGTCACGATCCGCAGGCGGCGCTCGAGGTGCCGCGCAGTTTCGCTTATGGCGGCGTGCTCGGGCTCGAAACCGCCATTTCGGAAGAGATCGCCGCCGATCTTGCCGCGCGTGGCCATCGCGTGGCATGGGCCGATGAACCGCTTGGCGGCGGCCAGGCGATCCAGATCGATCACGAGCGCGGCGTCCTGATCGGCGGCTCGGACCCGCGCAAGGATGGCTGTGCCTTGGGTTATTAACGGGAGGAAACGATGAAGCTCTATGATTCCGCCGCGGCGCCCAATCCGCGCCGCGTGCGCATCTATCTCGCTGAAAAAGGCATCGATGTGCCCAAGGTGCAGGTCAATCTGCGCGAGCAGGAGCAATTGAAGCCGGAATTTCTCGCCATCAATCCGTTCGCGACCGTGCCGGTGTTGGAACTCGATGACGGCAGGCACGTCGCGGAGACCATCGCGATCTGCCGTTATTTCGAGGTGGTTCAGCCCGAGCCGCCACTGTTCGGCCGCGATGCCTATGAAAAGGCGGCGGTCGAGGAATGGCAGCGCCATTGCGAGATCGACGGCATGCTCGCGATCATGGAAGCGTTTCGCAACGCCGTCGCCGGCCTGAAGGAGCGCGCGCTCACCGGCCCGTTCGGCTACGCGCAGATTCCTGAACTTGCCGCGCGCGGCAAGGCGCGGACGGCGCGGTTCTTCGCGCTCTTGGACCAGCGGCTCGCGAGTCAGGAATTCGTCGGCGGCTCGCATTACAGCGTCGCCGACATCACCGCGCTGGTGGCGCATGATTTCGGCGTGCGTACCAAGGTGCTCGCGACCGACGACACGCCGAATGTCAGACGCTGGCACGCCGTGGTTTCGGCTCGGCCGAGCGCGGCGGCCTGATCGCGCACCCGTCGCTTTTCGCCGCAATAACCCCAAATTATGCCGGGTTGACGCGCTTTTCGGGCGTGACGATAAGAGGCGCCGATTAGCGCAACGGTGATTTGGCATGGCTCCGCTTTCGGGCGACTGGGCGGGGTAGGAGTAGCTTGCACCATGACCGACCTCGTTTTGAGGCACGGATTGGAGTTTCCGGATCTTTACCGGCGCGACGGGTTGGAGCGGCTCGACGCGGCGTTCGTCGCGCATGTCGAGGCCGCCGATATCGATCTGTTCAACCGGCTGATGACGGCACGGCGCGATCCGGGCACGCTCGAAGCCCAGGCCGAGTCGGCGTTGCTGATCGATCTCGCGCCGCATCTCGAGGATTTCGTCGCGGCGCT
>JAATGI010000026.1 GCA_015654725.1 Rhodospirillales bacterium | reverse complement strand
GCGCCTATTGTGGGCATCCGGCAGACGCGCGTCTCGCAATTTTCGGCCGCGTTCAGACGGCGACGGAGTCCTTCAGCTTCATCACGCCGATGGTGCAGCCGACCGAGAAGGGCCGGATCGCGTCGTAATGCCAGATCTCGCCCGGCAAGCCTTCGGCCAGGGCGGAAATCGCGATGAAAGTACGAATCTCGAACCCGCCCTGCCCGGCATCGCGATAGGTGTCGGT
The DNA here is from genome assembly GCA_015654725.1 of Rhodospirillales bacterium. Classification (GTDB taxonomy): domain Bacteria; phylum Pseudomonadota; class Alphaproteobacteria; order ATCC43930; family CGMCC-115725; genus JAATGI01. The sequence continues at coordinate 2,699 of JAATGI010000026.1, read as the reverse complement.
GTCGCTATAGGACAGCATCGCCGCGCGGTCGTTCGCCACCCAGCGCTTGAGGAATTCGCGGTCCCACGCCTCATTGATCTTTCCCGAGTTCGGCGTCGCCGGCCAATGCGAGATGCCGCCGGTGCCGATCACGGCGATGCGCTCGGGGACCGCGTCGGCGGCGTGGCGCAGGGCACGGCCGAAGGCCCAGGCGCGATGCAGCGGCGTCAGCGGCGGGCCCTGGCAATTGATGTTGGCCGGGACGATAGCGAGATCGTAATCGGGCGTGAGAAAGCTGAGCGGCACCATGATGCCGTGATCGAACTTCCATTCCTCGGAATAGGCGACGTCGACTTCGTCCATGACGCGGACGATGAGGCGCTCCGACAGGTCGCGATTGCCCGGCACCTTGCGGCGCTTGATCTTGAGCCACTCCGCGTCCTCGATCGGGCCTTCATAATCATCCGCCATGCCGATGGCGAAAGCGGGCATGTTGTTCATGAAGAAGTTAGCGAAATGCTCGGCGGCGACGACCACCAGCGCGTCGGGCCTGGCATCGTGGATGGCGCGGCCCATGCGCGCATAAGCGGCGAAGAACGCGTCGCGCCGCGCCGGCTCGACCTGCTCCGGGCGCATGGTGATGCCGGGCGCGTGGCTGCACACGCCGGCGAAGACAAGGGACATTACTCCTCCACCATCGCATAGATGCCGGCGCGCACCGGCCCGTAACGCCGCACGCCCTGGCGCATCGCCTCGATATAATCGTCCCACGGCACGTCGATCAGCGCCGCGTAATGCATCAAGAGCTGGCCGTTGACGCCGAGCACATAGATCAGGCCGATATCGCGATCGTTCAGCGCCTTGCGCTCTTCCTCGGTCAGATCGTAGCCCGCGATCACGGCGGCCGGATCGGCCTTGAATTGCTTCTGCAGCTCCGGCTCACGATTGAGTTGATAGAGCAGCTTTTGAAGGTAGTAGAGGCTCATGACGTTTTGGCATGCCTTCGATTGACGCCGGCCCCGGCCGGTAGGTGATATAGATTACATCAAGAGCCGCGTGCTGACATAGGAGCGACGATGCGCCTGCTTTCCTACCTTCTCGACGGCAAACCCTCCTGGGGCGCCGTTATCGGCGACGGCGTGGTCGATCTCGGCCAGCGCTTCAAATCGCGCTATCCGAGTCTGCGCGACGCGATCGCCGACCAGGCGCTGCCAGCCCTGCGCGCCGAGGCGGAGAAGGCCTCGCCCGACGCGCCGCTGTCGCGCATCCGCTATCGCATTCCCGTGCCCAATGCCGAAAAGATCATTTGCGTCGGCGTCAATTACGCCGACCGCAACGCCGAATACCAAGACGGCAGCGAGCCGCAGAAATATCCGAGCCTGTTCTTCCGCACCGCGAGTTCGCTGGTCGGCCATGACGAGCCAATTTTGCGCCCGCCTGAGTCGGACCAGCTAGATTACGAAGGCGAGATCGCGCTGGTGATCGGCACGGGCGGGCGCCGCATCCCAAAAGACAAGGCCGCAGACCATATCTTCGGCCTGGCCTGTCTCAACGAGGGCACGATCCGCGACTGGACCCGGCATGGCAAATTCAACGTGACCCAAGGCAAGAATTTCGACGCGACCGGCGCGATGGGACCGTGGCTGGTGACCGCCGACGAATTCACCGGTTATACCGACCTGACCGTCTCCACCTTCGTCAATGGCGAGCGCCGCCAGCACGACACCACGGCCAATCTGATGTACGGCTTCGCCGACCTGATCGCCTATATCTCGACGTTCACGACGCTAACCCCTGGCGACGTGATTTCGACCGGGACGCCCACAGGCGCGGGTGTGCGGTTCAAGCCCCCGGTGTGGCTCAAGCCCGGCGACACCGTGACCATCGAAGCCTCGGGAATCGGCCGGCTCAATAACAAAGTGGCCGATGAGAAATCGGCCACAATATCTTGATATTTAAGGAAAGTAAGGCGCCCCGCCCGCTACCATGGAGGATGAATAACGGGCGGAGCTACCCAGGGGTCTTCGCCCGCCAAGGGGGTTGAACGGGCGGCGCGGCATTGCCGCTGACCGGCATTAGGGGCCGATCCGGCGCCCCAGCCAAGTTAATTCCCTGTCATGATTATCACGAAAAATGGCCCCGTTAACGGCCCGATTCCCGGCTCAAATAACGGCCGAGATCGGCCGCGCTGAGACGCACCGCGAGATGGGTGGCGGCCTCGTCGTCGCTGCGCCGCACCACCTCGCCATGCGCGTAAAGCCAAGCCAGCGCGGCGCCGTCGCTCACCGGTACTTCGAGCTCGACGAGGTCGCGGTCGGTGCCGACCCTGCGGTCGGCCATCGCCAGCAGCGCGTTGCAGCCCTCGCCGGTTGCCGCCGACACCGGCGCCGCGTCGCCGTTGCGCCGGACTTGGTGGCCGAGCTTTGCCCGCGCCTCGTCATCGAGCAGATCGATCTTGTTCAGTGCCTCGATCATGTCGTGCTCGAGCCGTTCGCCGAGGCCGAGCTCGGTCAGCACGGCATGGACGTCGGCGCGCTGCGCCTCGCTGTCGGGGTGGTGAACATCGCGGACATGGATGATCAGATCGGCCTCGGTCACTTCCTCGAGCGTGGCGCGGAACGCGGCCACGAGCTGGGTCGGCAGCTCGGAGATGAATCCAACCGTGTCGGAAAGAATCGCCTTGCGCCTCGAAGGCAGCTCGATCTGACGCACCGTCGGAT
>JAATGI010000136.1 GCA_015654725.1 Rhodospirillales bacterium | reverse complement strand
TTTCCGTCGCGCGGCGGCAGCGGCCATCTCACCCGCGAGCGCTGCGGGCAATTAATTAAGCAACTCGCGCTGGCGGCCGGGCTCGATCCCAAGCGGATTTCGCCCCATGTGCTGCGCCATGCCTTCGCCAGCCACCTTTTGGATCGCGGCGCCGATCTCAGGAGCGTCCAGGAAATGCTCGGCCACGCCGACATCGCCACCACGCAAATCTATACCCATGTCATGGGCGACCGGCTGCAACGCCTCGTGGCCATGCACCATCCGCTGGCGAGGAAGAAGTGAGTGGCGATAATTCGTTGACGATGTAGTCATATATGACTACATTCCGCCCGTGGTCGAAAATACGCGCCCGATCTCTTGGATCAAGCCCGCCCGGCGCGACTTCGAGAATTTTCCCGAAGGCGCGCAACTCGATATTCGCCGCGCGCTCACCATGGTTGCCGAAGGAGGGCATCCAACCATCGCCAAGCCGCTGCACGATCTCGGTTCGGGCGTGCTCGAACTCGCTTTGCGGTTTCGCGGAGATGCGTTTCGTGTCGTTTATGCGGTCCAACTCGGTGCCGAGGTTTGGGTGATTCACGCGTTTCAGAAGAAAGCGAAGACCGGGATCAAGACTCCGCGAGCGGAAATCGATTTGATCCGGGAGCGGTTGAAACGACTGAAGGAGATGTTGAGATGAGCCGTGCTAGTCTCGAAATTGTCCGCGGGAGCGGCAATGTGTTTCGCGATTTTGGCGACGCGGACGCCGATCTCGAACAATTGCGCGCCATTCTCGCCGCGCGCATCCTGCGCGTTATCGATGAGCGTCACCTGACGGTCCGAAAGTCCGAAGAGATGACGGGAATCGCCGCAGCCGACTTCTCGCGCATCCGTCGGGCCAAGCTCGGACGCTTCACGGTCGATCGGCTGATGACGATCCTGGCCCGGCTCGATCAACGCGTCGACGTAACGATTACAGTTCGGCCGCGCCGGCGCGCGGCCTAGGTTCGGGGCGACTCATGAGCTTCACCGAAATTCAGGAAGCGGCGCCGCGATTGAATCGCAGCGAGCTGGCGGTGCCGGCGAGCGAGCCGCGCTTTTTCGCGAAGGCCGCCTCTGGCGCCGCCGACATCGTGTTTCTCGATCTCGAGGACGCGGTGGCGCCCGATGCCAAGGAGCAAGCGCGGAAAAACGCGATCGCCGCCCTGCATGATCTCGATTGGAGCAAGAAGACGGTGTCGGTGCGCGTCAACGGCCTCGATACCAAATGGATGTATCGCGACGTCGTCGATGTCGTCGAGCAGGCCGGCGACAAGCTGGATCTTCTGATGATTCCCAAAGTCGGCACCGCCGCCGATGTCTACGCCCTCGACATGCTGGTGACGCAGATCGAGCGCGCCAAGAATTATTCGCGGCGCATCGGCTTCGAGCTGATCATCGAAACCGCGCTCGGCATGGCGAACATCCACGCCATCGCCGCCGCCTCGAAGCGGATCGAATCGCTGCATTTCGGCGTCGCCGATTATTCCGCCTCGATCCGCGCGCGGACCACGAATATCGGCGGCGCCAATCCCGACTATGCCGTGCTGACCGATCCGGACGAAGCCGGCGCGCGCGCGCGGCATTGGGGCGATCCCTTTCACTACGCGCTGGCGCGGCTCGTGGGTGCGGCGCGCGCCAACGGCCCGCGCCCCGTCGATGGGCCGTTCGGGGATTTCTCCGACGCCGAGGGTTATCGCGCGGCGGCGCGGCGCGCGGCCGCCTTGGGCTGTGAAGGCAAATGGGCGATTCATCCGTCGCAGATCGACCTGGCGAACGCGCAATTCACGCCCTCGGCGCCGGAGATCGCGCGCGCCGAACGCATCCTCGCCGCGATGGCGGAGGCGCAACGCCAGGGCCAGGGCGCGGTGACGCTCGACGGCCGCCTCATCGACATCGCCTCGATCCGGCAGGCCGAGGCGCTGGTGAAAAAAGCGCAAGCAATCGCGGCGGCGCGCTGACGGCACGGCCGCCTTGCGCCATTACCTCGATTTCGAAAAACCGCTTGCCGAGCTCGAAGGCAAGATCGAGGAACTGCGCCATCTCTCCAATTCGAGCGAGATCAACATCGCCGACGAGGTGGCGCGGCTCGAAGTCAAGCTCGACCGACAGCTCCACCAGACCTATGCGCGCTTGACGCCGTGGCAGAAGGTTCAGATCGCGCGCCACCCCGAGCGTCCGCACGGGCTCGATGTCGTCCGCCAGCTGATCGCCGAATTCACGCCCTTGGCGGGCGACCGCGCCTTCGCCGAGGACCAGGCGATCATCGGCGGCATCGGCCGCTTCCGCGA
>JAATGI010000137.1 GCA_015654725.1 Rhodospirillales bacterium | reverse complement strand
TTACGGCAGCAACCGCGTTCGCTTCATCGAGCCGGTTCGCGTCAATAGCCGCATCCGTGTGCAGTCGAAGCTGCTGTCGGTCGAGCCGGGCGAGCGCGGCACGCGCGTTACCACCGAAGCAACGGTTCAGCTCGAAGGCTCGGAGCGCCCGGCCTGCGTCGCCGAAATCATCACGCTCCTCATACCGGCGTAAGGGTGCGACGGGCCGCCGCTTGACCGGTGGCGGCGATGTTCTAGCATCTCGGGCGTGGCAACCCGCTCGCGCAGATCCCGTTGGTTCGCCGTGCGCGCCGAAATCGCGTTGTTCGCGATTCTCATTCAGGCGCTGGTCCCGTTCGTGCTCGCGGCTGAAATTGATTCGGCGCAAGCGGGCGAGCTGCCGATTTGTTCGGCGACCAATCAGGGGACCGATCCAGCGAATTCCGCTCCGGTCGGCAGCCACCATCGCTCCGGCGGTGTCGGCGCTTGCCCAATTTGCGCGGCGCTGCAAGCAAGCACGGCCTTCGCCTCGCCGAATATCATTGCGGTTCCGACGCCAGGCCCGGCACTTTCCTTTGTCCAGCCCGGCGCGACCGAACGCGCGGTCGAACCGGTATTCGCCGCTTCCTATCGCTCCCGCGCGCCGCCCCTCGGCTGACGCCTGACAAGCCTCGCCCGCGCATCGGCCGATCACGGTCGATGGGGGATATCGACTTTTCGGGAGCGCATCATGCTTTGTCTTTGGCAACGGGCCGCTATGGCGACCCTGATGACGACCGCCATTCCCGCCGCCGACGCCTCGGCGCATGCGGTGTGCGGCAATCGCGTTTTCCCTGCGACATTGGTAATGGACGATCCAGGCGTCGGCGACGAACTGTCGCTGCCTACTATCCAATTTGCGCCGATACCGGCCGGCGGTGGAAACCCGTCGGGTCAAACCGTCGATTACGGTTACGAATGGGACAAGACCATCACCAAAGATTTGGGCTTCGCCGTCAATGGCGATTATCTGACCCAGCGTGGCGCGGGCCAGAATCTGAACGGCTGGGACGATGTCACGGTGACGCTTAAGGACGAACTGCCCTGCAGTGAGGCTAATGAATTCATGGTTTCCATCGGCGTTATCCGCGAATTCGCCGGGACCGGCTCGGCCCGGTTGGCCAGTGCCGGCGCCATCGATACGATCGGCAACACGGCACCCACGATCTATGCCGGCAAAGGGTTTGGCGACTTGCCTATCGGGTACCTGCGGCCGTTCGCCGTCACCGCCGAGCTCGGCTATCAGATTTCCGACGCACCCCGTTCCAGCCCCGGTCAATGGGCGTATGCGGCGTCGCTGCAATATTCGCTGCCTTATCTGCAACAGCATGTGAAGGCGCTCGGCGCACCGGCGTTCTTCGGTCGGCTGATCCCGTTGGTCGAGTTCGCGTTCGCGACGCCGCGCAGCGGCCCCACCACCGGCACCATCTCGCCGGGTGTGCTTTACGAAGCCGACACCTGGCAAGTCGGCGCCGAGGCAATGATTCCCGCGAATGTCGCAACGCGCCAATCCCAAGGCATGGTGTTCATCGTCCAGTTCCACCTTTTTCTGGACGACTTGTTGCCGAATTCCCTCGGCAAACCCTTGTTCGACAAGGACTTGTGGCAATGAAGCGCCTCCTGATTGCAGTGATCTCGGTGGCATTTGGCTTGGCAACCGCTGAAGCGGAGGCGCATGCCTTTCTCGACCATGCCAGCCCAGCGGTTGGCAGCACGGAAAATGTGGCGCCGCCGGAAGTCTCAATCTGGTTCACCGAGGAGGTCGAGCCGGCCTTCAGCAAAATCGAGGTCACGGACAGGGCGGGCAACCGCGTCGACGCCGGCACTACGCGTGTCGATGAAGCGAATCCGAAGCTGCTCCATGTATCGTTGAAACCCTTGCCGCCCGGTACCTACAAGGTGACTTGGCATATCGTGTCGATCGATACGCACCATACCGACGGCGACTTCAGTTTCACCGTCGCGCCATGAGCTTTCTGCTCTACGCCATCCGCGCGGTTTATTTCCTCGCCGCGTTGCATTTGTTCGGTCTCCTTAATTTCACGCTGTTTTTTACCGCCGCGCCGTCGCATTGGCGCCGCTGCGTGCTCGTGTCGGTCGCGCTGGTTCTGATCGCGATGGTCGTGTGGCTGGCGTTGGAAGCGAGCGACATGAGCGGCGAGGCGATCGCCGCGGCGCTATCCGACGGCACCTTGGCAACGGTGTTGGCGCAAACGCGCTTCGGCCATTTGTGGATCGCGCGCGCGGCTCTCCTGGCCGGGATTTACGTCGTGCTGGCGTGGCGATGCCGTCTTACCCACGTCGCCGCGACCATCGCCGCCGGAGCGGCGCTGGCGCTCACGGCAGCGAGCGGCCATGGCGGCGCCGGCGGCCTGTTTCAGCTTGCCGCCGACATGTTGCATCTGCTCGCGGCCGGCGCGTGGCTCGGCGGGCTGCTGCCGTTCGCTTGGACCATGGCCGCGCGCCACGGAGCACAAGCTCATACCGAGGCGATGCGGTTTTCGCTGTTAGGCACGGTCTGCATCGGCATCCTCCTAACGACCGGGAGCATCAATGGCTGGTTTCTGGTCGGCAATATCACGGCGCTGATCGGCACCGACTACGGCCACCTGCTGCTGGTCAAGATCGCTCTTTTCGTGGCGATGGTAGCGATCGCGGCGATCAACCGGTTCAGGCTGACTCCGCTGATCCGGGCCAATCCGGTCGCCGCGCCGGAAGCGCTCCAGCGCAACGCGCTGATCGAGACCGCGCTCGGCCTCGCCATCGTCACTATCGTTGCCGTGCTCGGAACCTTGCCCCCGGGCTATTATGTTGTTGAATAAGGATCGAGGGTTTCGATGTTCAGGATTTTTTCTATCGCAATTTTTGGTTGGCTCGCGGCCATGGCGCCCGCGATTGCTGCGGAGCCCGAGATCGGGCAGGTGGCACCCGCGCTGCAAGCGACCGAGTTGAACGGCCATACCTTTGATCTGGCGGCCCTGCGCGGCAAGGTCGTGGTGGTGAATTTCTGGGCGACGTGGTGCGGTCCGTGTCGCGTCGAGATGCCCGCGCTCGACGCTTTCTATCGCGGCTTTCGCGATCGCGGCCTTGTTGTGATCGGCATCAGCATCGATCGCTGGGACGAACGCGACAAGGTGAAATCGGTGATGAGGTCCTTCGCCTATCCAGCCGCCATGGGCAACGAGGCCAAGCTCGACGATTTTCCACGCCCCGACGTGATTCCGATCACCTACGTGGTCGATCGCGACGGGGTGTTACGCGCCATCATGCGGCCAGACCAGATCGAGATCACGCCCAGTACTCTTGCCCAAACGCTGCTCCCGCTGCTGCGCGAGGAATCGGCACCCACGCCGTCGGGCATGTCCGCTCAAGCGGCAACGAGCCACGCCCGAAAAGCTGATTTGGCTATTTTCGCAACGAATCCGCCGCCAAATAGTTAATTTCGCCCGCGCCCGGTACCGAGCCGAACGTTATCAAGGGACCCGCTCGCCGGACCATCGATTCCTCCTCACCGCGCCGGGCCGAAAAAGTCGCGCTTGCCGATATTGAGGCCGTTATGCCGTAACAGCCCATAGGCCGTGGTGCAATGGAAGTAGAAATGCGGGATGACGAAGCCGATCAGGTAATCCTGCGCCTTCAGGCTGCGCGTCCCCGACCCGACCGGGAACGTGACCTCGACATTTTCGCGGCCTTCGAACTGTTCGGGCTTGATGGTTTCGAGGAAGGCAATGGTCTTGGCGACGCGCGCCTTGACTTCAGGGAAGGTCTTTTCGGTGTCGGGAAATTTCGGCGCCTCGACATTGGCGACCCGCGCGGCCCCGCCCTTGGCCTGATCGGTCGCGGTCTGCACTTGGCCGATGAAATCATACATGTCGGGAAACAACCGTGCGCCCAGTAGCGCCTCGGGCGGAAATTTTTTCTCGGCGACATAGGCCTCGGCCTTGTCGATAATGACCGACAGCGCGACGAGATGGCGAATAAAGCTTGGTACCGTGGCCTGGTACAGCGAAAGCGGCATGATTTGCGACCCCTCCCTTGAGTTAGAGCAATTTATAGTAGTTCAGGAACAAGCACTCCGGCACGCGTTCGGCAATGCCGAAAAAGACAAAGCGGCTCAGCCATTCATAAGGTCCGACCGGCGCCTCGAAGACCGACCAAGTGCGGAAATAATAACTGGCCGGATCGACCCAGCCGTCGCCGCTATTGATCCGCCGCATCACTTCGGGCGGGCCGTAGCGATAGCCGGTGTTGCGAACGTTGATGAACACGCCGTCATGGGTCTCGAACGTGTAGCGCGCATCGATCGTGCCGACACTGTCCGGCCGCACCAAAGGCCATTCGGTGCCGCCCGGCACGACGCGGCCCTTCAAACCGTTCGGCCCCGAAAAATCACCGCCCTCGATCGGCACCATCAGCCGCTGGCCGGTGCCGCCATAACTGCCCATCGGCATGCCCTTGCCGGTGATGACACGAGTGGTCATCACCAATTCAAATTTGGGCAGCATGTCGGGGAGCTTACGAGGCTGCAGCGAAGCGTCGAGTTGCAAAGTCATTTTGTCCTCTCGATATCAGGCGGCGGCCGGATAGATGCCTTCCGCGGCGGGTAGCGGCGGCTTGCCTAGGATCATGTCCGAGGCCTTTTCAGCGATCATGACGGTCGGCGCGTTGGTGTTGCCGCCCGTGATCGCTGGCATGATCGACGCATCGACAACGCGCAAGCCCGCCAAGCCGCGGACCCGCAATTGTGGATCGACAACGGCTTCGGGGCCATGACCCATAGCGCAGGTGCCGACCGGGTGCTGCGTCGTGCCGGCGAGATTACGGATTGCCGCCTCGATCTCGGCGTCGGTCTTGACCTTGGGACCCGGCACGATTTCCGGCCCGAGCGCATCGGCGAACGGTTTGCGCTCCATCAGGTCACGCGCGATCTTCACCGCCTCGCGCAGGGTTACGAGATCGCTGCGCGCGGAAAACAGATTGAATTGGATGCGGGGCGGTGCCATCGGATCGGCGGAACGTAACGTCACATGACCGCGACTTTCCGGATGGAGCATCGAGTTGATCCAGTCGATCTTGTCGCCGTTGGCTTTGCGGAAACCGGGGAACCAGACCTTGGTGTCAAAGCCGATGGCGTTGACGTAACATTGCATATCGGGTCGTTCGAGCTCGGGCCGGGTCCGGATGAAGCCGACGCAGAGCAGCGGCGGGCCCGATATCACGCCGTCACCGGACATCATCCAACGCACCACCTCCCGGGCAAGTCGGTCGAAACGGAAATTCGCGTCGAAACCCGTGGGCCGGCTGCACAGCCGGCGTATCCACATGCTGGGATGCTCCTGGAGGTTGCGCCCGACTCCCGGCAGGTCGAGCACCGGCACGATGCCATGCAATTTCAGCTCGTCCGAGGGGCCAATACCCGACAACATCAAAAGCTGGGGCGAATTATAGCTGCCGCCCGATAGAATCACTTCGCGTTCGGCACGCGCCACGAGGGATTGGCCGTCGCGCAGATATTCGACGCCAATCGCGCGCCCGTTCTCGATCACAACGCGTCGCGTTATCGCCCCGGTTTCGACCGTGAGATTGCGCCGCGCCAAAGCCGGCGTCAGATAGGCCGCGGCGCTCGAGGCGCGGCGGCCCTTATTCTGGTTGAAATCCATCGGGCCGAAGCCCTCGGGCTCGGCGCCGTTCAGATCGCCGCTCTCGGCAAAGCCGGCGGCCTTCGCGCCTGCCATGAACGCGCCGTAAAGCGGATGGTCGCTGGCGCTAGGGATGGTGGCGAGCGGACCGGCACCGCCGTGATACTTGCCCTCGCCGCGCCAATCCGATTCCATCCGCTTGTAGTAAGGCAGGATGTCGGCATAGGCCCAACCTTCGTTGCCCAATTGACGCCAGTGATCGAAATCGCGGGCGTGACCGCGCGCGTACATCATGCCGTTGATCGAGGACGAACCGCCCAATACCTTGCCGCGCGGAACGCGAAGACGGCGATTGTTCAGAGTCGGATCGGGCTCGCTCTCATATCCCCAGTTGAATTCCGGCCGCTGCGATGCCGGCACGAAGGCCAACGGCATTTTCAGAATCATCTTGTTGTCGCGCCCGCCCGCTTCGAGAAGCAAGACCGAGATGGTCGGATCCACGCTCAGCCGATTGGCGAGGACGCATCCGGCCGAACCGGCGCCGACGATGATGTAATCGAACCCCTGCATCCTCCCCTCACGCTTTTGCGGCACGGTACAGGGACGCTGTCGTCTCGATCAAGTCGGCAATCGGCTGGTTTCCTCTTTACCCGGGCCTGGCGGCTTGCGATAGCTTGGGATCGAGAAACGACCTATGACCGAGCGAGACATGAGCGCCGTGGGGCCATCACGAAGCCAGGACCATCCGATGCGGCCCATGGCGCCGTTCATTCGCGATCAATGGTATGTCGCGGCATTTGGCGAAGAGCTGGCGGCGGTACCGCTAGGGCGCACCATCTGCGGCGAATCGATCGCGCTGTTCCGGCGCGGTGACGGCGCGGTGGCCGCGCTCCAAGACCGTTGCTCGCATCGCTGGTATCCGTTGTCGCTGGGGAGGATCGTTGGCGACGCGCTGCAATGCGGCTATCACGGCGCGCGCTTCGACGGCGCCGGCCGATGCGTCCTGATCCCGGGACAAGAATCGATTCCCGCAAGTTTCGATATTCGTTCCTACCCAACGCATGAACGGGATGGCGTGATATTCGTCTGGCTCGGGGATGCGGCGCGCGCCGACCCAACAGTCATTCCGGATTGGCGCCTGAACGCCGCCCCGGACTGGGCGACGGTGCGCGGCATCCACAGGATGCCGGCCAATTATCAACTCGTGCTCGACAATCTCCTCGATCTCACGCACGTCGCCTTCGTTCACAAAAATTTGGGCGGGCCGGGCGTGACCGACAATCCCCTGCAATTCTCGACCGACGGCGATACGGTGCATACATTCCGCATGATGCGCGATGTTGAGCTGCCCGGTTTGTTCAAGGCGCTGGGCAAGAGCGGCCGGTTCGACCGCTGGCAAAAACAAACCGTGCGTGCGCCGTCCTATGTCTATTTCGAGGCCGGTGCCGAGCCCGTGGGCTCGAACAATCCGCCCGCCGATCCGCACCATGTTGTGATTCAGGGCGTTACGCCGGAGACCGAAACCTCAACACATTATTTCTGGTCGGTCGCGCGCCATTTTGCCGTCGAGGACGAGGCCACCTCGAAAGCGATGCGCGATATCAGCAGCGACGCCTTCGACGAGGATGTCGCTGTCCTGGCGGCGCAGCAACGCTCGATCGACTCCGATGGCGCGAACCGGCCGCTCGGCGCCTTCGTCTGCGACGCCGCCGGCACCGCCGTTCGGCGCGTCCTGGCACGCAAGCTTGCCGAAGAAAATTCCCGCACGCCTATTGTTGCGACGGATCGCTGACGAAATCGGGCGGTTCGATGTGCCGCGCGAACAGGTTCATCACGTCCGGGCTATTGCCCAGAATCGTGCGGACGGGAATGCCATCGACGATCTGCCACTCGGCGACGAAAGCCCCGGCCGCGTCCGAAAACAGACCGCGAAACCGGCAATTTCGTTGATCTTTGCAACCGCCGCCGAAATATTGAATCAGATCGCGGTATTTCAAGGGCCGTGAGCCCCAGGCGTCGTACATGTCGGCGGCCGGCAAATCGTAGGACTTGTCGCCGACCGTGACGGTGATCTTCTTGACGTAGGTTTGCGGCGTGTCCCCGGCCGAGCCGAAGGGAAAATCGCCGTTGATGCGGCAGATCGCGCTGCCATCTGAACATTTTTCGAGGTGGGCGTTGGCCGGATCGAAGGGCGCCTCGACGATCTGGACCGCGACTCCGCTGGGCAAGGTGAAATCCGCCGTCGTGTCCGCTCGGGCGGAAAAAGAGGCGGCGACTATGACGAGCGCGACCGCGCCTATTACCGATTGGCTCCCGGTTTCCATAATACATCCGTGGCACCATCGTCATTGACGTGCCGCGCCAACACGAACAAATGGTCGGAAAGCCGATTCAGATATTTTAGCGCCTCGGGATTGACGCCCGGTTCCAATCGCGCGAGGCGCACCGCCAAACGCTCGGCGCGCCGCGCGATCGTGCGCGCCAAATGCAGATAAGAGGCGCACGCGCTGCCGCCCGGCAGGATGAAGGAATCGAGCGGCTTCAGCCGTTCGTTCATACCGTCGATTTCGCGTTCCAGCCGCTCGACCTGGGCCGGCGCAATGCGCAGCGCTTCGCGTTGCCGTTTGGCTTCTCCCGCGGGCGTCGACAGGTCGGCGCCGAGATCGAACAGATCGTTCTGGAGCCGCGCCAACAGAGCGTCGGCATCGGATGGGGCGTGGAGACGCGCGAGACCGATGGCCGCGTTCGCCTCGTCGACGGCGCCGTAGGCCGCGACGCGAGGGTCGTCCTTGGTGACGCGCCGACCGTCGGTGAGCGACGTCTCGCCGAGATCGCCGCCACGCGTGTAAATGCGCGTGAGCTTCACCACCGCTAGCGCCTAAACAACAACATGAACAAGGCGAAGAAAAGGATCGCCATCGCCTGAAGCAAAACGCGCGAACGCATCAGCTTGTTGGAGCGTTGCGGATTGTCGCCTCGTGCCATATTGACGAGGCCGAGACCGAGCGAGCCCAGCGCGCCGAGCATTGCGAACACGACCAAAATCGGGAAGACATATCGCATACCGCCTTATAATGCCGCTTCATTCCAGTGAAAGCCAACAACCAATGGCCATAACTCCGCCGCATCGGTCAAGGAAGCGGCGCGCAATCGCTGCCGCGATATGCGGCGTCCTGCTCGTATTGTTCGGCGCGGGATACACCGCCTATTGGCGTTACGCGGCAAGTAAACTCGAGGCGGGTCTCGTAGCCTGGGCCGAGGCACGGCGCGCCGAGGGCGATGCCGTCAAATGGGACACTGCCACAGTGGGCGGCTTTCCGCTCGCATTTCGTATCGCGCTCGATCATGCCGCCTTGGCGCGCGGCAACCCCGAGATTTACGACGTCGCCGTACCGCGAATCATCGCCGAAGCGAGGCCATGGAATCTTTACGCCTGGCATTTGTCGGCGCCGCAAGGGGCAGGCGGCACCGCGCAGGCTTATCCCCAAGTAGTAACGGCTTCATCGCTCTCGGGGGATATTTTCCTCGGCGCGGCAACCGATCGAATCGTTCTTGTCGCGCGCGATGTCAGTGCCGGCGGCGCGACGCTCGCCGAAATCGACGCCGACCTGACCGCGCCTCGGCAGGCCCCGCAAAGCCATCGCGATCTCGGCCTCGCCGCCATCATTCAACTCCGGCATTTGACGATACCCGAACCGATCCGCCCCTTGGGCGATACGATCGATTCCGTCACGTTAGATGCGCGGGCGATGGGCGGATTGCCACAGGGCGATTTGGTGCAAGCGCTCAAGGCTTGGCGCGACGACGGCGGCACCATTGAGATCGAGCATGCAGAACTCCATTGGGGCGCGCTCGCGCTCGAAGCCAGCGGCACCTTGGCGCTTGACGACGACATGCAGCCGCTTGGCGCGATGAGTGCGAGCATCGTCGATCATGACGCGCTGATCGATGCTTCCGTCGCCGGCGGCTTACTGCAACCCAAGGCGGCCGGCCTGGTGAAGATCGTGCTCGACATTCTCGCCCGGCCTGGACCCGACGGCCATAGTCGGCTCACCGCGCCGATCACTTTGCAGGACCAAAAAATCCTGATCGGCGGTTTGGAAGTCGCGCACGTGCCGCGCGCCGAATGGAAATAGCTTAAGCTTGGTTCGCCTCGATGATCGCGCGGCGGATGGCGCGGGTTCGCGTGAACAGCTCTTGCAGCTTGTCGCCCTCGCCCCAGCGAATAGCACGTTGCAACGCCGTCAAATCCTCGTTGAACCGCTGCAACATTTCCAAGACGGCCTCGCGGTTAGCCAGGAACACGTCACGCCACATCACGGGATCGGAGGCGGCGATACGCGTGAAATCGCGAAAGCCGCTGGCGGAGAAATTGATGACCTCGGATTGCAGCGTCTGTTCGAGATCGGTCGCGGTGCCGACGATGGTATAGGCGATGAGATGCGGCAGATGCGAGACGATGGCGAGCACCTTGTCGTGATGCTCCGGGTCCATCGTTACCACCTTCGAACCCGCCGCCTGCCATAGCTTGGTCAGCTTATCGAGCGCGGTCCTATCCGTGTCGGGAAGCGGCGTCAGGATGGTCCAGCGGCCCTCGAATAGTTCGGCGAAGCCCGCTTCCGGCCCGGAGTGTTCGGTGCCGGCGACGGGATGACCGGGGATGAGATGCACGTTCGACGGCAATGCCGGCAGCAAATCGCGGATCGCCGCGCCCTTGACCGAACCAACATCGGTGACGATCGCCCCCGGCTCGAGCGCGGGGGCGATGCGCTTGCCGATCTCGGCATAGGCGGAAAGCGGGGTCGCGACGACAACAAGATCGGCGCCTTTTACCGCGTCGGCCGGATCCGCGGTGACTCGATCCGCTAGTTTCAAGGCAACCACTTTGTCCAAGGTCTCCTGGCGCCGCGCACAAGCAACGATCTCGCGCGCCAGCCCGTCGCGCCTGATCCGGCGCGCCATCGACGACCCGATCAACCCGATTCCGATAAAGGCGACTCGGTCGAACAAGATGCTCATGTCAGCCGCGCGAATTCGCCGAGGGCCTCGACCACCGCCCGGTTCTCGTCCTCGCGGCCGACCGTGATTCGCAGGCAGTCGGGCAAGTTGTAGGCGCCCATTTGGCGCACGAGGATAAGACGGGATTTCAGGAATTCGCGCGCCGCCGCGGCATCCCGGGGCGGATCGCGAAACCGCACCAGGACGAAATTGGCGACGCCTGCGTTGACCTCGAAGCCGAGCGCGCGGATCTGCTCTTCGAGCCATGGCCGCCAGCGGAGGTTATGCGCTTTTGCCCGCTCGAGCGCGGCGGTATCCGCGAGCGAGGCGAGCGCGGCCGCTTGCGCCGGCAGCCCGATATTGAACGTGCCGCGGGTGCGGTTCAGGACGTCGGCGATCCCGACACTGCTG
>JAATGI010000399.1 GCA_015654725.1 Rhodospirillales bacterium | reverse complement strand
TCGCGGTGAAGCCGATCCGGGACGGGGCCACCGCGATCGCGTCATTGGCCGGCGGTCGTGGCGCCGCTTGCAAGATCAGGCCGGGCGCCACCCATTTGCGCTTGCCGCCGGCGACCCGCAGAAACTCTACCCGCCGCTTGAGACGCGCCAGCGCCGCCATCAAATCCCGATCGCTTAGGCCGACAGGCGCTTGCGGCCCTTGGCGCGCCGGCGCGACAGCACGATGCGGCCGCCGACGCTGGCCATGCGGTGGCGAAAGCCGTGACGGCGCTTGCGGACAAGCTTACTCGGCTGATAGGTGCGCTTCACGGTCGGGGCACTCCAAACGGTCTAATTGTCGGATAAGAGGGCGCTTTTTAGGAGAATGGGCGGTCCAAGTCAACGCGCGAACCGACGCGGCGTCGGCAGCCTCAGCCTTGGCCCGGTCCGCGCGCCCAGGGCGGCGGTCCCCAAAACCAATAGCGCACCGCCGAGAGCGACCAGATCAAGGCGATGATCCAACCCAGCCCCGACCAGCCGAAAAAGAAATTCACCAGCAGGATCGCGACCCGGCTCTGATGATGGCGGGCAAAGGCGATGATCGCGGGCAGGAAATACAGCAGCGTCGCGATCAGCCCGAAGCCGGGATGATGCATCGGGTAATAGGGATAATCGTAAAACATCGGCCGCTCCCTGGCTGAGCCCGCCTAGCGTCGCGCAAATCGCGGCGCCGCGCAATCGCCTCCCGGCACCCCGGCCAACGGCTCACCGCATGAAATGCGGCCACAGACCGGTAACGCCGATCACAATCAGATAGATCGCCACGACCAGGTTCAAGATGCGCGGCACCAGCAAAATCACGATACCGGCGATGAGCGCGACCACAGGCTGCAACAGAAGCAAGTTAGGCATGATTCTACTCCGCGTGAGACCCCGATCCAAGAAACGCGCGGCGACCCGATTTGCTCCCCGGAAAAGGGGCGATCGCCGGTTCAATCGGCGGGCGAGGCGACGTGTTCGGGCCGGAACCCCATGCCGACGATCCGCGCCGGAATCCGGCGCAAGATCGGAAACCAGTTGAACAGCTTGAGCGGCCCGGGCGGCGTCGACCGCCCGCCATCGCCGAACAGGACCGGACTCACCACGCGGTTCTGGATGAAAACCTGCATGCCCTGAGTCAAACGAGTTGGCAATTCGCGGCGCTGCTGCACCGCCGCCAAATCCTCGGTGCGCAGCGCCTTGCGCTTCAAGGGGCCGGCGAGGATGTTCGCCGCCGCGACCGCGTCCTGGATGGCGAGATTGATGCCGATCCCGCCGATCGGCGACATGGCGTGGGCGGCGTCGCCGATACACAAGAGGCCCGGCCGATACCAGCGCGGCAGCCGGTCCACCGCGACGGTCAGCAGCTTCACCTGGTCCCAGTCCGCGATTTCGCCGACCCGGTCGCGCAGGAAACGGGCCGTCGCCGCGATGTCCGCGCGAAAGGCGGGGATGCCGCGGGCGCGGATGGTATCGAACGAGCCCTTGGGCACGACATAGGCGCATTGCCAAAAATCGCCGCGATTGAGCGTCACCAGCAGGCGGCCGCGATCGATCTGGATAAAGGCATCGCGGGGATCGTCCGCGCGCCGCGAGACGCGCAGCCAGAGCACGTCCATCGGCGCGCCGATATTGAGCGGCGTGAAGCCGGCGCGGTCGCGGATCGTCGAATGGCGGCCATCGGCGGCGACCACCAGATCGGCGCGGATGTCGAGCGGGCCTTGGCTGGTGGCGGCGCGCAGGCCGACCACGCGCCCGCCTTCCTCGATCGGCTCGGTCGCGTCGGCGCTCATGCGCAAATCGAAAGTCGGATATTTCTTGGCCTGCTGCGCCAGAAAATCGAGAAAATCCCATTGCGGCATCAGCGCGACGAATTTGCACACCGTCGGCAAATGCGAAAAATCGCCGATCATGAAGCGCTGTTTGGCGATTTCGCCGCCGATGCGGTCGAGCCGTTGATGCGGCAGCTTCAGGAACTCATCCAGCACGCCCAGTTCGTGCATCACCTGGAGCGTCGAGGGATGGATCGTGTCGCCGCGAAAATCGCGAAAGAAATCGGCGTGCTTTTCCAGCACCACCACCGGCACGCCGGCGCGCGCCAGCAAATAGCCCAGCATCACCCCCGCCGGGCCGCCGCCGGCGATGCAACAGGTGGTGTTGAGGGTGGTCACGCGATCCAAACCCTATTTTCGTCGTCCCTGCGAAAGCAGGGACCCAGGGCGAGCGACGTGCAGTTGCCCTTCGTGTTCGCCGCCGAACATGCCACCCGGCGTGTTCGGGCCAAACGTCCGGGTGGACGTTTGGCAGGCGACACGCCCGCTGTCGCGGGAATGACGGGAAGGGTTAGGCCGACTGGATAGGCCAAGTTTCTACAAAAACCGCGTCGGCCAGTTGATGGTGCGCCAGATATGCGCGGCCGGGCTGTCGTCGAAGCCGAGGCCCTCCTCGGGCTGGCGGAAATGCCGGCCGATGATGTCGGTGAAATCCTCGAGCACCGGCTTAACATTGCGATCGAAGGAATAGATGTCGTTCACGGTGATGAGCCGCGCCGTCATGTACCATTTATGATTCCGCAGCTTCTCATAGGCGCGGCCGATATAAGGCTCCGGCCGGTAGCCCTCGCCGAACAGCCGGATATATTGCTCGGGATATTCATAGCCCGCCGCGGGATCGGGAAAGAAGCGCAAGACCTGATGCGCGCGGATCGCCCAGGAAATTTCCTCATCGACATAGGGCGCCACCATCTCGGCCGCCCAATAACCGTGATCGCAGCGGATAAAGCCCATGATCGCGATGTCGTGCAGGAGGCAGGCGAGCACGATTTTTTCCGGATGGCCCGCGAGCCGGGCGAGGCGCGCGCTCTGCAAGACATGCGTCGCCGGGAAAAAGCGGTGCTGGAAAAAATCCAGCAGCGTCGGCCTGTCCGGGAGGCGGCGCAGCCGCTTGTCGTGGCCCATCAGAAAATACTGCCCTGGCGCCTGCGGCCCCGGCGGCATCGGCGCGGTCGGATCGCGCTCGCCCGAAAGATAAATCACCGATTTCGACGGGATCGGATCGAGCGCCGCGATCTGCTCATGCTCCAGCTCGTCGGCGCGCTCGGAGAAGGTCTTGGTTTGGGCGGCGGTGCCTTCGGTCATGGCGGGCTCCTTATTCTTGACCGCCCGATGCTAGACCGGCGCTGCCCCATCGGCAACGCAACCCCAACGCCACGTGCCATGCGATTGATTTAGACTATAGAATGGTCCATATTAATGGACTAGTTGATGGTCCTAAGGGTCATGCGATGCGGATTTCCGTAACCGATGCAAAGGCACAACTGACCGACCTCGTCCGCCGGGCCGAGGCGGGCGATGAGGTAATTCTCACGCGTCATGGCCAAGCCGCCGTGCAACTCGTGCCGGTGAAGCCCGCGCTCGATCGGGCGGCCAGGCGGAAATTGTTAGAGGAGATCAGTCGGGAAGGTGCGGCCAAGATAACCCCTGGGCCGGACGCCGCCCACAGTCAGGACTTCCTCTACGACGAGAACGGCTTGCCGAAGTGATCGCCATCGACACGTCGGCATTGATGGCCATCGTCGGCGACGAACCCGAGGCGGCGAGGTGCCGAAATGCCATCGATCGAGAACACGATATCGTCATTTCCGCGGGTACGGTGGCCGAGGCGCTGATCGTAGCCGGTGGCCGCAATGTCGCGGCGACAATGCGGCGGCTGCTCGACGGCATCCACTACCAAGTCGTCCCCGTAACAGCCGCTTCGGCGATAGCGATCGGCGAAATTTATCGACAATGGGGCAGGGGGCGCCATCCCGCCGGTCTCAATTTCGGCGATTGCTTCGCCTATGAGGTGGCGAAGCAACATGACTGTCCGTTGCTGTTCGTCGGCGACGATTTCGCCAAGACCGACGTGCAACGCGCGCTGTAGTCAGCGCGAGAGAAATCCCCGCGTCCGCGCCACCACGTCCTTGAGGCCGAGGCGCTCCACCGCGACGCCTTCGGGAAACGCGCCCAGCAGGCGCGACGGCATCTGGCGGTCGAGCAACACGAACACGCCCATATCGTCGGCGCGCCGGATCAATCGGCCGAAAGCCTGGCGCAGCTTGAGCCGCGTGATGCGGTCATCGTAACGCACGGCGCCGCTGTCGCCCTCTTTCGCCGCGCGGCGGGCCTTGTGGAGAATGTCGGGGCGCGGCCACGGCACGCGGTCGAACACGATCAGGCGCAGCGAACGGCCCGGCACATCGACGCCGTCCCTGACCGCGTCGGTGCCGAGGAGGCACGCGTCTTCCTCGGCGCGGAAAATATCGACCAGCGTCGCGGTATCCATGCCGTCGACATGCTGGGCGAGCAGCGTCACGCCCGCCGCTTCGAGCGGCGCCGCGATGCGCTTATGCACTTCGCGCAGGCGCTGAATCGCGGTGAACAGGCCGAGCGCGCCGCCGCCCGAAGCCTCGAACAGCGCGCGATAGGCGCCGGCGACCGCGGCCATGTCGTCGCGCGCCAAATCGGTGACGATGAATATCCGGGTCTGGCGCGCATAGTCGAAGGGCGACGGCACGCGCGCGCGATAGGCGGGCCGCGCCAGATGGGTGGCGCCGGTGCGCGCCTCGGCCGCTTCCCAATCCTTGACCGCGTCGCTGCCGCCATCGGTCAAGGTCGCCGACGTGACCAGCACGCCATGGGCGGGCTTGGCGACGAATTCGGCGAAGGGCTTGGTCGGATCGAGCCAATGGCGATAGAGGCCGACATCGAACTCGTTGCCCTCGATGCGGTCGATGGCGAGCCAATCGACAAAATCGGGCGATGACTCGGCGCTAAGTTCCGCGAGCGCGCGCTGCCAGCCCGCGAGCTCGATCCCGCCGCGGCGCGTCAGGCCGCGGATCATCGCCTCGATGCGCATCCTGAGCGGCGTGTCGAGCGCCGCCGCTTCTTCCTCGAGCCGCTTCCCGAGCCGTTGCGCGATCGCGCGCAGCGG
>JAATGI010000262.1 GCA_015654725.1 Rhodospirillales bacterium | reverse complement strand
GGCCGAGGTCTCGCCCATCCCCCAGCGCAATGCCTCGACCAGATTGGATTTGCCGCAACCGTTAGGGCCGACCACGCCGGTCAAGCCCGCCGCGATCGACAATTCGGTCGGATCGACGAAGGATTTGAAGCCGCTGAGCCTGAGCTTGGTGAATTGCACGGGAGGTCCGTCAGCTCTTGGGCGACGCCGCAGTCAGCGCCTTGACGAAATCGTCATAAGGCTGTTCGCCGACGATCTTGTTGCCGCCATTGGCGCCGATAATAAAAAAGGTCGGCGTCGAATCGACGCCGTAATCGTCCCTCGCCTCGAACTCGCCCGCGGCCAGTTGATGCTGGAGCTTTTCATCGGCGAGGCATTTGTCCACCGCCGCGCTATTCATGCCGCCGAGCCGCGCTATCCCTTTCAAGGCCCCGACCGGATCGTCGGCCGTCGCCCAACTGACCCGGCTGTCGAAGAACGACTCGATGAAAGAGAAATAGCGGTCTTCCGGCGCGCAACGCGCGATCTGCGCCGCCGCCATCGCGAATTTGTCCAAGGGATAATCGCGAAAGATCAGCTTGGCCTTGCCGGTATCGATCCAGTCCGCCCTGAGCTTGGGGAAGGTGTCCTTCTCGAAGGCCGCGCAATGCGGGCAGGTGAGCGAGGCGTATTCAAAGATCGTGATCGGCGCGCCGGCCTGGCCCAGAACCTTATCGTCGGGCGTCGGCGCCGGCATCTTGTCGGCGGCACGGGCCGCCGCGATGGCAATTCCCGTCATCAGCAAAACAGCCACAATCCCCAATATATTACGCATAAACGGCTCCAACCTACTAGATGTTGATGCTACGGCCTAATTTTGGCCAAGGCGAGTCATTTTCGCTCGATCGTGGCGAGGGCGGTGCCCAGCCGTTTTAGGGCGGCGCGCAGCTCGGCGTTGCCCACGCCCCCGATGCGCTGGTCGAGCGCCGCTTCCGCCTCGATGCCGAGCCGGGGCGGCGGCGGTACCGGCGCTTGGCGCGCCGTCAAAGTCTGGCGCAGCGCGAGCCGGGTCACCGCGCGATAGCCCAGAAAAGCGTTGATGCGTTCGAGAACGATCGGCTCGTTATGCTGGATTTCGAGCGCGAGGCCGGGAACGACCCCGAGTCGCAAGGTGCCGTCGCGACGCTCACCGCGCGAGAAGCTGAGCTTTTCCGGTACCGTCCCGCGCGCCAGACGCTCGCCCACGATGTCGCGCCAATGCCGGATCAGCTGCGCCTCGCCCAAGCCGTTCTTGCCCAGGCCGGGTCCTGCGATCCGCGGCAGCATCGCGCCGATCGCCCGCATCTGACCCCGGCGCGTCTCCATCGGATGCCTTAGCGGGCAAACAGGGCGAGGGTGCGCAGCTCGATGCTTTGGCGCGATTTGGCATCGGGCCCGTTGGTCGGATCCTCGAACGAGGTATGCGCTCCCCATTGCACCGCGCCCGGCACCGAATCGCACAGCTTGAAGGCAAGCACTTCCTCGGGCCGCATCGCCGGCACGTAATACCAGCGATGGTCGGGATTGTGGGCGAGATTGTATCCGGCGGCATTCGGCACGTCGGCCACCGATTTGCCGCCGATCGGGCCGAAGATCAGGTCGCGTGGCGCCACGGTCGACGCGTCAATCAGCGCCAGCGGATTCTTTTCCACCGTCACGATCGGCCGCCAGACGTTGATCAGCACGATGCGGCCATTCTCATAGCGTTCCGCCGCCTCCGGTCCGAGCATCTTTCGCGCCACCGAGCGAATGGTCGGCAGGTCGTAGTCGACATGGGCATTGAAGACTGGGCGGCGCGAGCCGGCCGGCGCGTCGGGTCCGTCGTTTCGGATCACCGTGCCGAAGATCAGCACCCGCTCGGCGCCGGTCAACTCGCGAATCAGCGAATCGATTTCCGGCAAGTAAATGGATTCGATCTGGGCCGGATCGTAGAAGTCGCGCACCCGGCTCGGCCGGTTTAAGAGCACGAAGCCGGTGCCTTCGAGCGACAGCTTATCCGCCGCCGGCCGCACATCGCGGATCGGCATGCGAAAGGACAGGAGCGTCAGCGTCGATTTGTGGCGCTCGAGATCGTTGTGCCCGCCGATTTCGGCGGCGGGATCGGCATATTGCAGGGTGGTCTCGATGAAGGGTAGCTCGCGCGCCGCGCTGCCGAGTCCGGGCATTTTCCGCTCCGTCGATATCGTTGTCCGAGGCGAGGGTACGACGGCCGCCGCGGCTTTGCCAACGCCCTGTTCGCGGGCGATTATGCTCTTGTGCCGAACGGCGCAGATGCAACAATGGCGAAAATATCAAGCTGGGGAGGCTGTCCCAATGAGTGGTTCATTGCCGGTTTACGAAGGCGACATGTTTGGCCGCGATGCGGTGTTGAACGCGCGCGCGACCGACGATGGGATTCGCGAGCTGGCGCCGGTGGTGTGGCTCGCGCGCGAGAATATCGCGATCCTCGGGCGCCATGAGCATGTCGCCGCCGGCCTCATGGACTGGCAATCTTTTTCCAACCGTTCGCGGCCCTGGCACGACCCGAACTCGGTGCGGCCGGAGATTCTCCTGACCGACGATCCGCCGCGCCATACCGAAATCCGTAAGGTGATGGCCAAGGTGATCTCGCCGACGCGCCTCAAGGCGTGGCAGGCGGAATTCGACCGCGTCGCCGAGGAGCAAGTCGGGCGGTTGATGGCGCGCGCGGGCGAGACCATCGACGCCAATGTCGATATCACCCGGCCCTTCGTCCATAAGGTATTGCCCGATCTTCTCGGCATGCCCGAGGCGGGGCGCGAGAATATGAGCGCCTTCGGCCATATGGTGTGGGCGACGATGGGGCCGATGAACGAGATTTTCCACGAAGCGCTGGTCGGTTCCGATCCGGTGATCGGCTGGGCCGACGCTTCCTGCACGCGCGCGAACATGTCGCCCAATGGTCTCGGCGAGGCGACGTACCGTCTCGCCGACGAGGGCGAGATCACCCAGGACGAAGCGAAGCTCCTGGTCATGACCATGCTGGCGGCGGGCTCGGACACGACGGTGGTGACGATGGCGACCGCGATCCGCGCCTTTTGCGAATTTCCCGATCAGTGGCGGGCGCTGCGCGCCAATCCCGCGAAATTGCGCAACGCCTTCGATGAGAGCCTGCGCTGGGATTCGCCCTCGCGCATGGCCGGGCGGATCGCCGCCAAGGACGTCAAGATCGAGGATTACACCATCCCGGCGGGCACACGCTGCGGTTTGCTGTTCGCCGCCGCCAATCGCGATCCGCGCAAATGGCAGGAGCCGGAACGGTTCGACATCGCGCGCGATTTGCGCGGCCATGTCGGCTGGGGCTATGGCCTCCATGCCTGCGTCGGCAAGGTGATGGCGCAGTTGGAGATGGAGGCGCTGTTCGGCGCGCTGTTGCGTCATGTCGAACGCTTCGAGGCGGCGGGCGCGCCGGAATGGTGGCTCACCACCATTGGCCACGGGCCTTACAAGCTACCTATCCGGTTTTACGCCGCATGAAATCTCAGGTCGCCTGGCGGGTCGGCATGCGCTTTGCGGTGCGCGCGGAAGAAGGTTCGTGCCGGAATAGACGCATCAATCCGCCGATAACAACGAGCGCCGCGATATAAAAGACGACCTGGATGCCGGCGGGCCGCGCGGTATAGCCGGTGAGAACATGAATTAGTTGGCCGGCCAGGCTCTGTTCGGTAAGCAGGAACGAGGTATCCCAGATATTGTTGCCGAGGGCGGGCAGCCAGTCGGCCGCCGCGAGGAACGCGGCACCTTGCGAGGCCATGCCGGCCGCCAACAGCAAAATGAGCCAACTGGTCACGCCGAAGAGATAGCGCAGCGGGATCGCCAAGAGGCCGTAATAGAGCGCGGCGCCCGCGCCGACGCCCGCGACGACACCCAAGGCGCCGCCCGCCACCATGCTGCCGGCGCTGCTGCCCGTGCCGATGGCGATGCTGTAGAGAAACAGCACGATTTCCGAGCCTTCGCGCAGCGTCGCGATGCCGCACACCATCGCCAGCGCGTAAAGCGGCCGGGTGCCGGACAGAACCTCGCGCCCGATCCGCGTCGCGTCGGCCGCCATCTCGCGCCCATGGCGGCTCATCCAGATATTGTGCCAGCCGAGCATGCACACGGCGGCGAACAAAATAGCGGCGTTGAACAATTCCTGGCCGACGCCCTCGACCGCGCCGGCGATCTCGTCGGCGAAACCGGCCACCGCCAGCGCGCCCAGGATGCCGGCAACGACCCCGCCGGCAATCCACAACCCGCGCCGCGGCACCCCTCGGCTCGCCGCCAGCACGATCCCGACCACGAGACCAGCCTCGAGCACCTCGCGAAAGACGATGATCAGCGTCGCCAGCATGAGGCGTTACTTAACCGCCAGATGGCCGCGTGTCTCGCGATGGAAATCGTCGAAGAATTCATAGTCGCCGGGTTTGAGCGG
>JAATGI010000298.1 GCA_015654725.1 Rhodospirillales bacterium | reverse complement strand
GGCCGAACGCCCGGTCGAATTATCGATGATGGTGGCGGTTTCCTTGGTGGCGACCTTGGTGGCGGTTTTGACTTCGGCCAGGCTCATTTCGGCACTCCTCGTTTCCGAGCGGAAAGATGGATGCTGCGCTGCAACAAAGAAAGCATATTCCTGTCGCGAGCCATAATCAAATGCCCGATAGCGTGGCGAGTGCGTCGCGAATTCGACCCATTGTTTCCTCGCGTCCGAGTGCCGCCATCACGGCGAAAATCGGCGGCGAATTGGCCGATCCGGTCAGGGCAACCCGGAGCGGCTGCGCCAGCGTCGCCAATTGCAACTGCCGCGCCTCGGCGAAGCCGCGAACCCGGCTTTCGAGTTCGGCGGCGAGCCAGGGCGAATCGGACAATGCCGGCGTCAGGGCGTTGAGCAATTCGCGCGCCGCCGGATCGAACGAGGCCGCCGCTTTCGGCTCAATCGGGATCGGCCGAGGCGAGATATAGACTTTTGTAATATCGGCTAGTTCCTTGATCGTCTTCGCACGGGATTTGACGTGCGGCATCAGCAGCAAAAGGCGGGCGCGCTCATCGCCGGTCAAGTCCCGGCCGTACCGGGGCGCGATCAAATCGACCAGCCGGGCATCGTCGCTTTCGCGGATGTACCGACCATTGAGATTGGCGAGCTTGGCGAAATCGAAACGCGCCGGCGATTTGCCGATGGCGTCGATATCGAACCATCGGATCGCCTGCTCGGTCGAGATGATCTCGTCGTCGCCGTGGCTCCAGCCGAGCCGCAACAAATAATTCCGCAGCGCCTCGGGCAGGTAGCCCGTGTCGCGATAGGCCTCGACGCCGAGCGCGCCTTGCCGTTTCGACAGCTTGGCGCCGTCCGGCCCATGGATCAGCGGCACATGGGCGAACTCGGGCGCCTCCCAACCCAAGGCGCGATAGATTTGAGTCTGGCGGAAGGCGTTGGTGAAATGATCGTCGCCGCGAATGACATGGCTGATCGCCATGTCGTGATCGTCCACCACCACGGAGAGATTGTAAGTCGGCGTGCCGTCGGCGCGCAGCAGGATGAGGTCGTCGAGCTGCGCGTTGGCGACCGTGACCTCGCCCTGAACATGATCGTGAATGGTGGTGGCGCCGTCGCGCGGCGCCTTCAGGCGAATCACCGGCGCGATGCCGCTGGGCGCGTCGCCCGTGCCGCGTTCGCGCCATACGCCGTCATACCGGATCGAGCGGCCTTCGGCCTTGGCCTTTTGGCGCATGGCTTCGAGCTCTTCCGGCGAGTCATAGGCGCGATAGGCGTGGCCCGATGCCAGCATCTGGCGCACCACCTCGGCGTGTCGCGGTTGACGCTCCGATTGATGCACGATGTCGCCGTCCCAATGAAGGCCGAGCCAATCCAAGCCATCGATAATCGCCGCGACCGCTTCGCCGGTCGAACGCGCCCGGTCGGTATCTTCGATGCGAAGCCGGAAGCTGCCGCCATGATGCCGGGCGTAAAGCCAATTGAACAACGCGGTGCGGGCGCCTCCGATATGGAGGAAGCCGGTGGGCGAGGGCGCGAATCGAACGGTGACATTCATGAGGCGCGCTCTTTAGCACAACCGCTTCTTGGCGTAGAGTCCGACCATGCCTTCTTCGGGGGTGCGGGCATGGGACGAGCCGGCCGCCCTGGCGCCGACGCGCCGGCGGCTCGGTCCGCTCGCGCTCGCCGAATGGCTGGCCAACAATTTCTTGGCCGAGCGCGCGCGTTGGAGCCTGTGGCTGCCGGTGTTCATGGGCGCCGGAATCGGAATTTATTTCTGGCTCCGATTCGAACCGCCGCTTTGGCTCGGACCCGCCGCGCTTACCGTGACCGTGGCCGCCGTTGTCGCCGCGGCAAAACATCCGCGCTTCCTCAATCTGATCGCGCCCGCCGCCATCGCGACCGCATTGGCACTCGGCTTCGCCCTGGCGCAGTTCCAGACTTGGCTGGTGGCGGCGCCGGTTTTGGAATACCGGCTCGGTCCGGTCGCGGTCGAGGGACGCATCGTTTCGATCGATCCCTTGCCGGAAGGGACGCGGCTGGTCGTCGCGCCGCGCTATATCGAGCGCCTCGCGCCGGACGCGACTCCGGCCCGCGTGCGCGTCCGCTTGCGCGGCGATGCCGAGGGAATGCTTCCCGGCGATTGGCTGAGACTGCGCGCGATTCTGATGCCGCCGCCCGCGCCGGCCATGCCCGGCGCCTACGATTTCGAGCGCCGCGCTTATTTCGACCGCTTGGGCGCGGTGGGCTTCGCTTTGGGGGTGCCTCAAGCCATTCCGGCGCCGGTCGATGCCCAACCGAGCCGTTGGCGCGGCTTGATCGCGGCGACGCGGACCAATGTCACGTCGCGCCTTCGGGCGGCACTGCCGGGACGCGATGGCGCCATTGCCTCGGCGATCATCACCGGCGCCACGCATGCGATTCCGCCCGAGGATGCCGGCGCGTTTCGCGATGCCGGATTGGCGCACATTCTCGTCATCGCCGGGCTGCATATGGGCATGTTGGCGGGCATCGTGTTTTTCGCGGTCAGGGCGATGCTCGCGCTCATCCCCGCGCTTGCCCTGCGCTATTCGATCAAGAAATGGGCGGCGTTTGCCGCGCTGCTGGCGAGCTTCTGTTATTTGTTGCTGTCGGACGCGACGGTGTCGTCGCGGCGCGCCTTTGTCATGGTCGCGCTGATGCTGTTGGGGATCATGCTCGACCGCGTCACCTTCTCGGCGCGCACGCTCGCCTACGCCGCGGTCGGGATCATGGTGCTGGCGCCGGACGCCGCGACCGGGCCGAGTTTCCAAATGTCCTTCGCGGCCGTGTGCGGATTGGTGGCGTGCTACGAGGCGCTGCGGCCGCGGATGGCGCAGTGGCATGCCGGCGCCGGCTTCGCGCGCCGCGCCGGGCTTTATCTCTGTGGCATCGCGCTCACCACCGTGATCACGACGCTCGCGACCATGCCGTTCACGATCTATCACTTCAACCGCTTCCCGATCTATTCGATCGCCGCCAACATCGTCGCGGTGCCGATCACCGGATTCTGGATCATGCCGTGGGCGATCCTGTCGATGCTGGCGATGCCGTTCGGCCTGGAATCTTGGCCGTTGCAGCCGATGGGCTGGGGCATCGAAGCGGTGGCGCGCATCGCGCATGGCGTAACCGGGATACCCGGCGCCGTACTTCATGTGCCGTCGATGCCGGCCGTCGGCTTGGCCTTGCTCGCCGCGGGCGGGTTATGGCTGTGCATCTGGACACGGCGATGGCGCGCCTTGGCGCTGGCACCGCTGGCGGCGGGTTACGCCTCGATCTTCCTGGCGGTGCCGCCCGATATCCTGGTTTCAGGCAATGGCAATTTGGTGGCGGTCCGCGCCGCCGACGGCTCGTATTTGCCCTCAAGCGCGCGCCGCGATGCCTGGACCGAGGACATCTGGACCCAGCGCGCCGCCGCCACGCTCGGACCGGCTTGGCCGCGCAGTGGCGTCAGTTCCGACGGTCGGCTTTCTTGCGACGCGACGGCGTGCCTCTACCGTCTCGGCAACCGGACGGTCGCGTTCCCCCGCGGCAAGGAGGAGGGCGCGGCATGCGGCCAAGCGGATTTGGTCATCGACCCGGCCTCGCCGCGAAGCGACTGCGGCGTTCCCGTCATCGATGTCGTGGCGGTGTGGCGAAACGGCGGTCATGAAATCCGGCTTACGCCCGATGGCATCGCCGTTGAAACCGTGGCCGATTGGCGTGGCCGCCGGCCCTGGACGCACGAACCGGCGCCGGCCGATGTCAGTAGCGCCGCAACAATCCTACCAATTTCCCCTGAACCTTGACCCGGTCAGGGCCGAAAATACGGGTCTCATAGGCCTTGTTGGCCGGTTCGAGCGCGATCGAATCGCCGCGCTTGCGCAACCGTTTCAGCGTGACCTCGCTGTCATCGATCAGCGCCACCACGATGGTACCGTTATCGGCGATGTCGGCCTTTTGAATGACCACGGTATCGCCATCGAGAATGCCGGCATCGATCATGCTATCGCCCGCGACCTCGAGCGAAAAATGCTCGCCGGTGCCAAGCATGGCGGCAGGCATGGCGACCGCCGCCGAACTGTCGCGCAAGGCTTCGATCGGCGTGCCGGCGGCGATCCGCCCCAACATCGGAAGCTGAATCACCTCACCGCCATTGCTTGACGCGCCCGGCATCGCCAGCTTGAAGTCGCCGCGAATGACAGTAGGCGAGAAGCCGCTTTTGCCGCTGCTCGAACGCGGCGCGCGCGGCAACGGGATCGCGGTCTGCTCGGGCAGCCTGATCACTTCGAGCGCGCGGGCCCGGTGCGGCAGCCGCTTGATGAAGCCGCGCTCCTGCAAGCCGCTGATCAGCCGGTGAATTCCCGATTTGGAACGCAACCCCAGCGCGTCCTTCATCTCCTCGAAGGAGGGCGAGACGCCGCCTTCGGCCAGGCGCTGGTTGATGAAGGATAAAAGCTCGAACTGCTTGCGGGTTAGCATCGCCGGCTCCCGGATGATTGGAACAAAACCGAAACTGGAGCGGCGTTCTAGTTTAGTTCGCACATGCCGTCAAGTGCCTGCCTCGGAATCGGTCGCGGTGACGCTTAGAGCGGCAGCGGCCCATCGATAAAGGGAATGATCTCGACTTGCTCGCCGACCGCCGCGGCGGGCGCG
>JAATGI010000488.1 GCA_015654725.1 Rhodospirillales bacterium | reverse complement strand
GCGGCACCGAAAGCGGCGCCGCCGGTGAGGAGTGCCGCCGCGCCGACGGCGCCCACCGTGCCAATGGCGGCGCCGGCGCCGAGTTGCGGGGCGCCCGAGACCAGGCCGGCGGCGATGCCGGGTCCGAAGATGCCGAGACCGAACAGCGTGATCGAGGCCAGCACCAGCGACATCGCTTGCGCCAGGCTCGGGGTCTGGCTCTGGGCGCCGGTAAAGTTGGAGAACAGCGTGGTGCCGATGCCGATAATGATGGCGAGCACCATCACCTTGATGCCGGCGGAGACGACATTGCCGAGGACGCGCTCGGCGAGGAACGAGGTCTTGTTCCAGAGCGCAAACGGCACCAGCACGAAGCCGGCGAGGGTGGTGAGCTTGAATTCTATGATGGTGATGAAGAGCTGCACCGCGAGGATGAAGAAGGCAAGAATGACAACGATCCAGGCGAAGAGCAGCACGACGATGGTCACGAAATTGTCGAAGAAACTCGTAAACCCGATCAGCGAACCGGCCTGCTGCAGGAGCGGCCAGGCCGCTTGATAGCCGGTGCTGGCGATCTGGCCCGGCTGCAACAGGCTCTGCGCCGAGAGACCCGAGCCGGCGGCCTTGAGACCCAACGACGAAAAGGAATTGAAGACGATGGTCGCGAGGCTGGAGAAATTGTTCAGGATAAAGGCAAAGGCGCCGATATAGAGAACCTTGCGCAGCAGGCGGGCCATGACATTGGCCTCGCCGTCGAGCGCCCAGAACAGTCCGGCCAGGGTGATGTCGATGGCGATCAGGATCGAGGCCAGCGCCATGACGTCGCCATTCACCAGGCCGAAGCCGCTATCGATGGCGTTGGTGAAGGTCTGGGTGAACTGGTCGATGATACCGAGATTGCCCATGGCGGCGGCTTTCGAGCTTCAACAGCCTGATCAGGGCGAATAGGCGTTGGCGGTGCCGAGGAAGGTGGTGAAGGCGGTCTGCGCCTCCTCCTGGGATTCGGCCTTGCGCGCGGCTTCGAGCGCCGCCGCGCGATATTGCGCCGCCATCAGGGTCTGGATCTGCAGAAGCTGCTTCGCCGAGAGTGCCGCCAGTTGCGCGTTGGCCTGTTGCGCCTGGAGATTGCCGACGGCGCCTTGGGAGGCGCCGACGAGGGTCGAGAGCGTCGCGGTATCGGTCTGGACGTTCTGCGCGATCTGGGCCTGGATCGTGAGCGTGGTCTGGAACGCGTTCATCGCGTTCTGCCAACGCTGGAGCGCGTTGCCGTAAAGCTGGCTCGCGCTCGTGCCGGCCGGATATTGCATCGGGTAGTATTGGGCGAAGGCGGTCTGGGTCGCGCCAACCTTGAAGCTGATGCCCTGCGCCTGATTGATGAGACCGTTGATGCGGGCGAGCGTCGATTCCAGGCTGTTCAGAACGGAGGTCGGCAGATTCACCAGATTGGTCGCCATGTTCTGCAGCATGGCGATCTGAGTCTGGAGCTGCTGGATCGCGAGATTGATCTGCTGCAGCGCGCGAACGGCCTGGAGCACGTTCTGCACCAGGTTCGAGGAATCGATGACCGGGATCTGCGCCGTCGCCGGTCCGGCGGGCGCCGCGACTATCGACAACACAACGATCGTCGAAACAACGAGAATGGCGCGCAGTTTGCGGATCATGGCGCGGTCTCCGGTTCGGCGGGGGAATACTGGTCGAGCGCCTCCGCGGCCCAGGGCAACCCACGGACTTCGAGGAAGGCGGCGGCGAAACGCTCGGGCTCGTCGGCCAACACGCGGTCGATCAGCGATTGGTCCGCCGGCGACGAAGTCCCGCACAGGGCGAGCGCGATCGGACCCAGGGCCAACTCGAAGAGACGGTTGCCGCGGCGGGACTGGAGGTAGTAGTGCCGCTTCGGCACGGCCCGGGCGATCAGCTCGATCTGGCGCTCGTTCAAACCGAAGCGTTCATAGGCGGCCCTGCCCTGCGGCTCGACCGCGCGGTCGTTGGGCAGGAAGATGCGCTGCGGGCAGCTTTCGATGATCGCGGGCGCGATGCTGCTCGAAGCGATATCGGCCAGGGACTGGGTCGCGAACACCACGGCGACGTTCTTCTTGCGCAGGACCTTGAGCCATTCGCGAATGCGGGCAGCGAAGAGCGGGTTGTCGAGGAACACCCAGGCCTCGTCGAGAATCAGCAGCGTCGGCTTGCCATCGAACCGCGCCTCGAGACGGTGAAACAGGTAGGTCAGCACCGGCAGCACCACGCCGGCTTCGTGCATCAGCTCCTCGGTCTCGAAGCACTGTACGTCCGAGAGGGCGAGACTGTCCTCGGCGGCGTCGAGCAGGCGGCCGAAGGGCCCGTCCAGCGTGTAGGGCATGAGGGCCGATTTGAGCGCGTTCGATTGCAGCAGTACGGCGAGGCCGGTCAGGGTGCGTTCCTGACGCGGCGCCGAAGCGAGATTGCCGAGCGCCGACCAGACCGAATCCTTCACCTCCGGCGTGACGACGACCTTTTCGTGCGCGAGCAGGGTGCCGATCCACTCCGCGGCCCAGCTGCGCTCGGCCGGATCGTCGATATTGCTCAAGGGCTGGAAGGCGAGCGATCCCTCGGCGCCCAGCACATGATGCCTGCCCTCCATGGCAAGTACGGCGGCGCGGGCGGAATTACCCTTGTCGAAGATATAGACCTGAGAGTTGGGATAACGGCGGAACTGAAGGGCGAGCAAGGCGAGCAGTACCGACTTGCCGGCGCCGGTCGGGCCGACGATCAGCATGTGGCCGACATCGCCGACATGGGTCGAGAAGCGGAACGGGGTCGAGCCGCTGGTCTCGGCATAGTAGAGCGGCGGACCGTCGAGATGGTCGTTCCTGGCCGGTCCCGCCCAGACCGAGGACAGCGGCACCAGATGTGCCAGATTGAGGGTATGGACGAGCGGCTGGCGGACATTGGCATAGGCATGGCCCGGCAAGGTCCCGAGCCAAGCCTCGGTCGCGTTCATGCCCTCGCGGATCGAGGTGAAGCCGGCGCCGCTGACCACGCGTTCGACGGCGCGGACCTTCTCGTCGGCGGCGCGGCGATCGGTATCGGTGACGATGATGGTCGCGGTCAGATAGCCGAAGGCGACATGGTCGCCGCCTAGCGCCTGCAAGGCGAGATCGGCGTCGGCGACCTTGTTGTCGGCGTCGGAATCGAGGAGCTGAGTCGGCTCGTTATAGAGCACCTCGCGCAACAGGGCCGTGATCGATTTGCGCTTCGAGAACCATTGCCGGCGCAGTTTGGTGAGGGTCTTGGTGGCCTCGGTCTTGTCGATGGCGAGGAAGCGCGTGACCCAGCGATAGGGGAAGCCCAAATGGTTGAGGGCGTCGAGGATCCCGGGCCGGGTCAGGTTCGGGAAGCCAAGGACCGTGAGCGCTCGCAGATGCCGGTCGCCGAGCATCGGCTCGAGCCCGCCACTGAGATTCTCGTCGGCGAGAATGCCATCGAGATAGATCGGCGTCTCGGGGACGGCGACGGCGTGGCGCCCGGTCGAGATCGTGCCGTGGAGATAGGTCAGGGTCTCGGGATCGTCGAGCGCCTTGACCTCGGGCATCAGCCCCAGGAGAAGGTCGAGCACGCGGTCGGTCTCGGCGACGAACCCGTCGAGATCGCGCCGCCAGTCGCGGCCCTTCTCTTCCTCCGCCGTTTCCAGGAGAGCGCGCTCGGCGCGGTTCACTTGGTCGGCCGGCGGCATGTAAAGAAGTGTCAGATGGTACGCGCTCTCATAATGCTCCCTGATCTTGGGCGCACCCTGCCCGGCGAACAGCTGGTCGACGCCCTGCTCAAAGGCGGCGCGGCGCTCGCGGTCGACGAGCCATGAAGCGGCATCGGGAAACGGCGATTCCGGATAGCCGGGGGCCTCGAAGCGTTCGGCCTCGAAGAACAGGCCCCAGCCGGAGCCGAAGCGGCGCAGCACGTTGTTGAGCCGGGCGCAGGTCGCGAGGAGTTCCGCCTCGGTGGCGCTTTCGAGATCGGGACTGCGGAAGCGCAGGGTGCGCTGGAAGCTGCCGTCCTTGTTAAGGACCACGCCGGGCGCCACTAGCGCCGCCGAAGGCAGATGGTCGGCGAGCCGCGCTGAATTGTTCCGGTACTCGGCGAGATTCAGCATGAGAGGTGGGACCTCTGGCGCAGATGACGCGACAGCACTTCCGCGAATTGCGGATCGCGCTTGGCGGCAAACACGGCGAAGGAATGGCCGACCGCCCACAGCACGATGCCGGCGATCCAGAGCCGGAGGCCCAGGCCCAGCGCCGCCGCGATCGTGCCGTTGACGATCGCGATCGCGCGCGGCGCGCCGGCCAGCAGGATCGGCTCGGTCAGGGAGCGATGGAGCGGCACTTCGAAGCCTTCGATGAAACCGCTCACGACACCAGGGCCCCGCCGCCGAAGGAGAAGAAGGAAAGGAAGAAGCTCGAGGCGGCGAAGGCGATCGAGATGCCGAAGACGATCTGGATTAGACGGCGGAAGCCGCCGGCGGTCTCGCCGAAGGCCAGGGTCAGGCCGGTGATGACGATGATGATCACGGCGATGATCTTGGCGACCGGGCCTTGGACCGAATCGAGGATCTGTTGCAGCGGCTGCTCCCACGGCATGTTCGAGCCGGCGGCATGGGCAGTGCCGGCCAGGAGCAACGAAAATGCGATCGCCGAGAGAATGGTTGGGAGCGAGCGGATACGGGCAACAAGGTGCATGCTTGTCTCCTATCGGGACAGGGAATGAAGCTGTTCGGGCGAGAGTTCGGTGGCTTGGTAATCGCCGTCGGGCGTCAAGCCGGTGACGTCGAGGATGGTCTCGATGCGCCGCGCGTTGCCCCGCCCCGAAATAAACACGACGAGATCGATGGCCTCGGCGATCAGCCGGCGCGGCACCGTGACCACGGTTTCCTGGACCAGCTGTTCCAAGCGATAGAGCGCCGACCGTGCCGAATTGGCATGGACCGTGGCGATGCCGCCGGGATGGCCGGTGTTCCAGGCCTTGAGCATGTCGAGCGCTTCGGACCCGCGCACCTCGCCGACGACGATGCGATCGGGCCGGAGCCGCAGGGTCGAGCGCACCAGGTCGGAAAGCGCGACGATGCCGGGCCGGGTGCGGAGCGCCACGCAATCGGGGGCGGCGCATTGGAGCTCGCGCGTGTCCTCGATCAGGATCACCCGCTCGTCGAGTTCGGCCATCTCGGCCAGGAGCGCGTTGGCGAGGGTGGTCTTGCCCGAGCTGGTGCCGCCCGCGATCAGGAGATTGCGCCGCGCGATGACGGCCTGCTTCAGCGCATCGGCCTGCAACGGCAACAGGACGCGGTCGGTCACATAATCCTGGAGCGTGTAGATCCGGGCGGCGGGCTTCCGGATCGAGAAGCAGGGCGCCGTCGAGACCGGCGGAAGAATCCCCTCGAAGCGCTCTCCCGCGCTGAACTCGTCCCGGGAAGGCAGCTCGGCGCTGACGATCGGATTCTTGGCATGGACTTCGACCCGGACATGGGACGCGACCAGGCGGATGATGCGCTCGATCTCGGCCGGGCGGAGCCTCGCGCCGGTATCGACACGCCCCTGCCCGAGCCGGTCGAGCCGCAGGCAGCCATCGGGATTGACCATCACCTCGATCACGGCCGGATCGGAGAGCGCCTTGGCGATCTCCGATCCCATCGCGGTGCGGAGCATGGCGCGGCGGCGCCCTTGCGCTTCGGGATGGCCGGTCATTGCTGTGGCTCCGAAGTGCCGCGCGCGGCGAGGTCCTGACCGAGACTCTTTCCGCCGGCGATGCGCCGGCCGACCTGGTCGATGAAGGAATGAAACCGGTCCTGGGCCAGCGCGCGGATCGCGGGATCGTCCGGCACCGGCGCCGTCACCATGAACTGGTAGCGGATGAAGAGGCCGAGGGTCTCGGTGACGATGCCGAGATCGCGCTCAACACGGTTCAAATGATTGCCGATGCGGTCGAGCCGCACTTTCAAGAGATCGTCGAGCTCCCTGGCGCCGCGGCGGTCGAGGAAGGCGCGGAGCGCGTCGGCGACGATCGCCGACTTCGAGCTGCCGGGCTTCGCCGCCAGGGCCTCGAGCCGCTCGGTCAGTTCGTCGTCGAGATAAAGGTGATGACGGGGCTTCATCGGCGGGCTCAGAACGACGGCAGGAGATCGTCGGAGGCGTGGCGGCCCCCGCCCGCGTTCATGGCGTGGGCGCGACCGACCCCGCCGAGACCCCGGGCCGCACCCAGGGGCTCGGGCTGCGCCGGCGC
>JAATGI010000163.1 GCA_015654725.1 Rhodospirillales bacterium | reverse complement strand
CCCTGGCGCGAGGGGCCGAGCCGGCGCGCCACCGGCGGCACCGTCCCGGCCGCGCCTGAGGCCGCGCCCATCACCTGCCAGCGCGCCTGGGTCTGGCCAATGGCGCCCGCGATCTTGTCGCCCCGCGCACGCAGCGCGCCGGCCAGCTCGTAAATATCGGCGATGATCGGCGGCACGACGGCGGCGTCGGGGCGCGTCTTATTCATGCCTAACTATGTCATAATGACAATATATTGTCAATATAAAAAGATGCCGGCGATCCTGCAAAAAGGGGCGGTCAGATGATTCCCGCCGCCAGCACGCCGACCACCAGCACCACGATCAAGACGACGATGATCCAGATCAGCACTTCGGCGATGCCGAACGCGGTCGCGGCGACGCCGCGAAAGCCCAACAGGCCCGCGACCAAGGCAATGCCGAGAAAGATCACGATCCAATGCAGCATGATTCCTCCATTTCGCGACTCCTAAGGCCGCCACTCGAGCCTGAGCCGGCCGGGACGCGCGCCCGGCCCGCCGGTGGCGCGAAAACCCAGCTTTTCCAGAACACGCCAGGAGGCGAAATTATCCCGCCGGCATTCGGCGACGACCATGGCATCAGGCCGTTCGGCGCCAACCCGGTCGAGCACCGCGCGCGCGGCCTCGGAAGCATAGCCCTGGCCCTTGAAGCGCGTGCCGATCCAATAACCGATCTCGATCTCGCCGCCCCGCTCATGCGCGCCAACGACGCCGGCGAGACCGCCATCCTCGCGCCGCCAGATGCCGCGAAACAGATCGCGGCCATTGCCGTTCAGCGCGATCAGCGCCTCGGCATCGTCAAACGTGAACGGCTCGCGCAGAAACGAAACCGAGCCGATGACCGCGGGATCGTCGGTCAGCGCGCGAAGCGCCTCGGCGTCGCCGCCGGCCAGGGGTCGCAGCACCAAGCGCACCGTCTCGATGACCATCGGGGGCTTCGCGTTGACAGCGCGGCGGGGACCGTCGGACATTGCGACAACGATATAAACGGCGACGCCAGGGAGACACAATATGGCCACGGCACTGAATCCTCTTCCACCGGGACTGTCCGAGCGCCAATTCGCGGAAGTTCTGAAACGGTTCGAGGCCGCGCTCGGCGCCGATACGGTGATAACGGCGCCGGCCGCGCTCGAAGAATTCCACGATCCCTACAATCTGCCGGGCCGCACCGATTTCAAGCCGTCGGCCGCGCTGTTTCCGTCGAGCGTCGAGCAGATTCAGGACATCCTGCGCATCGCCAATGCCGACAGGGTACCGCTCTGGACCGTGAGCCAGGGCCGCAACAACGCCTATGGCGGCGCCGCGCCACGTCTTCCGGGCGCGGTACTGCTCAATTTGCGCCGCATGAACCGCGTGCTCGAAATCGACGAGGCCTGCGCCTACGCGCTGGTCGAGCCGGGAGTGCGCTTCTTCGATCTCTATGAGGCGATCCGCGCCGGCGGCCACAAGCTGATGATCTCGGTGCCCGATCTCGGCTGGGGC
This sequence comes from Rhodospirillales bacterium, assembly GCA_015654725.1. Taxonomy (GTDB): domain Bacteria; phylum Pseudomonadota; class Alphaproteobacteria; order ATCC43930; family CGMCC-115725; genus JAATGI01. Next base: position 2,379 of record JAATGI010000163.1, on the reverse strand, counting down.
AGCGTGATCGGCAACACGCTCGATCATGGCTTCGGCTACACGCCCTATGGCGACCATACCGCGTCGCAATGCGGCATGGAGGTGGTGCTGGCGAATGGCGACATCATCCGCACCGGCATGGGCGCGATGAACGGCAACCATACCTGGCAGACCTACAAGAAAGGTTTCGGCCCGACGCCGGACGGCCTCTTCATGCAATCCAATTTCGGCATCGTCACCAAGATGGGCATGTGGCTGTTGCCGCGGCCCGAATGCTACATGTCCTGCTTCGCCCAGTGTCCCAAGGAGTCCGACCTCGGCCCCTTGATCGAGACCATCCGGCCGCTGGTTCTGGACCGCACCATCCCGAACTACCCCATCGTCGGCAACGTCCTGGGCGGCGCCTCGATGATGTCGCGGCGCAAGGACTGGTACGACGGCGACGGCGCCCTGCCCGACTCCGTGCTCGACGACATGACCCGGAAGCTGGGCATGGGCCGCTGGAACTTGCGGTTCGCCCTCTACGGCCATGAGGCGGTGGTCGACGCGCAGTACAAGCTGGTGGAAGCCGCGTTCGCCAAGCTGCCGGGGGCCAAGCTCGGCGGACGCAAATATGCCGGCGCGACGATGGCGGACACCGTGCCGGCGCAAGACCGGACGCAAGCCGGGATTCCCAGCCTCGACATCCTCACCATGGTCGCCTGGTATGGCGGCGGGGAAGGCGGCCATCTCGACTTCTCACCGGTGGCGCCGCTGAAGGGCGCGGAAGTGGTAAAGCAGACCGCGCTGGTGCGGCGCGTGGTCGAATCCTTCGGTCTCGATTACAGCGCCGGCATCATCATCACGCCGCGCAGCGCGGTGCAAATCTGCCTTCTGAGCTTCGACAAAAAGGACTCGCGCCAGGTCGAGCGCGCCTTCGATTGCTGCAAGGCGCTGGTGGTGGAAGCGGCCAAGGCCGGCTACGGCGAATACCGCGCCCATCTCGAAGTCATGGACCTGGTCGCCGAGCAATACGGTTTCAACGACCATGCGCAGCGGCGCTTCAACGAAACGCTGAAGGATGCGCTCGACCCGAACGGGATTCTATCGCCGGGAAAACAGGGGATTTGGCCGAAAGCGATGCGCGACGGGCGCTAGTCCCACAGCCATTCGTCCAAGGCGCGGTTGGTTTCGTCGGGCCGTTCGAGCGTGGTCAGATGGCCGCAATGCTCGATGATTTCGAGCCGCGCGCCCGGAATCGCCGTCGCCATTTCCTCGGCGAGCGGCAACGGCGTGAGCACGTCCTCGCGTCCGCACAACACCAACGTCGGCACCGCGATGCGGGCGAGATCGGCGCGGAGATCGGGACGGTTCATCAGCGCGGTCTCCTGGCGGCGAAAGCCCTCAGCGCCGACCGCGTCGGCCATCGCGGCGATGGTCTCGACCAGCGCCGTGTCGCCGAACCGGTCGGGATGAATGAACAAAGGCAACAGGCGCGGCGACACGCCGCGAAATTGTCCGCGCGCGGACAGCGCGATCAGATCGCGCCGCCGCCGCGTCTGCTCCGGCGTGTCGGCGCGCGCCGAACTGTCCAAGAGCGCGAGCTTGACCACGCGCTCGGGCGCCTGGCGCATGATTTCCTGCGCGACATAGCCGCCCATCGACAAGCCGGCGAGAGCGAAGCGCGGCGGCGCCATGGCGAGAGCGCCGCGCGCCATGCCCGTCATCGAATCGTCGCGCGTCAAGTCGGCGACGATCGGTTCGGCACGCTCCGATAAGGCCGCGATTTGCGGCGCCCACAACCGGCCGTCGCACAGCAAACCGGGCAATAACAATAACGGAATCTTATTGGTCATCGTCTAACCTTCGATGCGAGCGGATCGCCCGATGTTCGCGAAAGAATTTGACTTTTGCCGCCACAACCCCAATTAACATGCGTGTCGTCACGTCGAAACCGGCGCGGCGGCATTTCACCCCCAACTATATTGGAAGAAGCAAAGTACCCTTATCGATGAATTTTTCTGAACTCGGCCTCTCGCAAGAGGTCCTTCGCGCGGTCGCGGATGCTGGATACAAGACCCCGACCCCGATCCAAGAACAAGCCATTCCCTTCGTGTTAGCCGGGCGCGACGTGCTCGGCAGCGCCCAGACCGGCACCGGCAAGACCGCCGGCTTCACCCTTCCCATGATCGACATGCTGGCCTCCGGCCGCGCCCGCGCGCGCATGCCGCGCTCGGTCATTCTCGAGCCGACGCGCGAATTGGCGGCGCAGGTCTCGATCGCGTTCGAGACCTACGGCAAGCATCACAAGCTCACCATGGCGCTGCTGATCGGCGGCGAAAGCTTCGGCGACCAGGAGAAGAAACTCGATCGCGGCGTCGATGTGCTGATCGCGACACCCGGCCGCTTCCTCGACCTGTT
>JAATGI010000332.1 GCA_015654725.1 Rhodospirillales bacterium | reverse complement strand
GGCCAGTGGCGACGGCATTCGCCGCATCCAGGGCGGGAGCGAGGTCGTCGGCCTCGAGGGCGACACCATCATCACCCAGGATTTGTTCAGCTATCGCTACGAAGGCGAGAATCGCGACGGCACCCTGCGGGGCAGCTTCGTCGCGCACGGCTATCGTCCGCACTTCTTGCCCAAGATCGCGCCCTACGGGCTCGAGCGCCGGTTCATGGAAATCCTCGAGCTGGAGCGCTAGGGCATGGCCATCGGTCTCGCGCTCGCGATGTTCGCGCTGGTCGTCGCCGGCATCGCCTTATTCATCGTCGGCCGATCCCGCACCGATCTGCGGCGCGAGGCGGTGGGCGCGCGGTTGCACGCGCTAACCGCGCCGACGCAATCGATCGTGCTCAAGCCCGAGCTCGACGAGGTTTCTCCCGATCGCTGGCTGCGTTTGCTTCCGGCGAAGTGGCAACCTCGGATCGACCTGATCCTCGGCAAAACCGGTTATCAAGTATCGCTGCGCGGCCTGTTGATGCTCGCGGTCGCCGGCGCGCTGACGGCGGTGGTCGTCTTCAGCTATTTCCTGGGCATGTCCGCGATCGTGGTGAGCGCGATCGCCGCGGCCGCGGCGATCGGCCTGCCGTTTCAAGCGCTCGCCATGATGAAGGCCCGTCACACCACCAAGTTCCTGCAGCGCTTTCCCGACGCCATCGATCTCATCGTGCGCGCGGTGCGGGCGGGCCTGCCGGTGCAGGCGTCGATGGAAGTGGCGGGCGTCGAGACGCCCGATCCGGTCGGCGGCGAATTCCGCCGCGTCATCGCCGACACGCGGATCGGCATCACCGTCGAAGAGGCGCTCGGCCGCGCCGGCAAGCGGATCGGACTCGTCGAGTTCAATTTCTTCGTCGCCAGCATTCAGCTGCAGCGCGAAAGCGGCGGCAATCTCACCGAGACGCTCGCCACCCTGTCGTCGGTGTTGCGCCGGCGCGACGAGATTCGCGCCAAGACCCGCGCGCTCACCGCCGAGGCCCGTACCTCGGCGATGGTCCTGGCGGCGATGCCGTTCGTCACCGCCGGCGCGATCGTCCTGATCAGCCCGCATTATTTCGCGCCGCTGTTCAAGGATCCGCGCGGCGGTTACATCCTGGGCACGGCGTTGTTGAGCATCTGCTTCGCCATCTTCGCGATGCGCACCATGTTGCGCAAAATCACTGCCTGAGGCGCGCGCCATGCCGCACCTTCCGCTCCTGGTCCTGGCCGCGTTCCTGCTGCTGGTCGGCGCCAATGCCGTGGTGGTCATGCTGGCGTCCGACCGCGACCGCAAGGTCAAGGTCAGGATGTCGACGATCAAGGCGCTGGCGATGGCGCCGGCCAAGAGCGGCGTGCCCGCGACGGGCCGTTTCCTGTCGCTGCGGAAATTCGGGAGCGTGCTCGCCGAAAGCCCGCTGGTCGGCGCCAAGGAACAGCAGAAAATGATTGCCCGGCTGGCGGAAGCCGGGATCCACGGCCGCGACGCGCTGCGCGTGTTTGTCGCGCTCAAGGCGACGCTCGCCCTGTCGCTTACCGCGCTGGTGTGGATCGGGTTCACCTTCGTCGGCTGGTCGCCGAACAGCCTGCTGTACCGCCTGCTCGCGGTGCTCGCGCCGGCGCTGATCGGCTGGCGGTTGCCGGATATGGTCGTCGGCCGCATGGCCAAGCGGCGGCGGCGGCGCATGGCCGAGGGCGTGCCCGACGCGCTCGATCTCCTGGTGATTTGCGTCGAGGCCGGGCTGGGGCTCGAACAATCGCTCGACCGGGTCAGCCGCGACATCGCCTTCGCCAACCCGGTCATCGCCACCGCGCTCGCCAACGCCGTGGCGGAAATGCGGGTGCTGCCGCAGATGCGCGACGCGCTCGACAATCTCGCGCGCAACACCGGCCTGCCCGCGATCAAGAGCGTGGTCACCACCCTGGTGCAAGGCATCCAATACGGCACGCCGCTCGCGCAATCGCTGCGCATCTTGTCGGCCGAAATGCGCGCCAAGAATCTGATCGCGCTCGAGGAGCGCGCGGCGCGGCTGCCGGTGCTGCTGATGATTCCGGTGATTCTGTTCATCCTGCCGAGCCTGTTTTTGGTCATCGGCGGTCCGGTCGCGATTCAGGTGATGAATACCTTTATGGGGAAATGACGCATGAGCGGGAACGGCCACGGGCGGTATCGGATTTGGGGCGTGCTCGGCGCGGCCGCGGCGCTGAGCCTTGCCGCCTGCGCCGGACTGGCGCCGTCCGCCCCGGACAGCGCCGCGAAAAGCCTGGCCGATCTGCATGACAAGGGCCAGTCGATCCTGAAGCTCGCCGAGGCGGCGCGCGAGGGCGGCGATTGCGGCACCGCCGCGCGGCTGTACCGCATGGTGTTCGATCAGGCCGACAAGCCGGACGAAACCGTCACCGCCCATGTCGGCTTGGCCGATTGCGAATTCGCGGCCGGCGATTTTCCCGATGCCGAGAAGGACTACAAGGCCGCGATGGCGGCGGCGCCCGACGATCCGACGCCGCTTCTCGGACTGGCCCGCGTCTTTCTGCTCGGGCACAAGCCCGGCGAAGCGGCCGCCCTGCTCGATCGCGCGCTCGCCAAGGGCGCCGCCGGCGCGCTGCCTTGGAACGACAAGGGCGTGGCGCTCGATGAACTGAGCCGCCACCAGGAGGCGCAAGCGGCCTATCGCCAAGGTCTCGCCCACTATCCCGGCGACACGGCGTTGCGCAACAACCTCGCGCTCTCGCTGGCGCTCACCGGCGATTACGGCGAAGCCGAAAGCCTGCTGCGGACGCTGGTGCAAGAGCCCGAAGCGAGCCCGCGCACGCGCCAGAATCTGGCGCTGGTGCTGGGCTTGAAGGGCGACGCCGCCGGCGCCCGCGCGGCCTCCGCG
>JAATGI010000343.1 GCA_015654725.1 Rhodospirillales bacterium | reverse complement strand
GTCTCGCGAGCGAACGCTTCGGCGCGTCCGGGTTCGCCGGATTTATCGCCCAAAGTTTCGTCACGCCGCGCCGTCTCACGCTGGTGGTCGACAATCTTCCCGCAACGCAAGCCGACACCGTTGAGGAGCGGCGCGGCCCGCGCGTCGGATCGCCGCAAAGCGCGCTCGATGGCTTCCTCAAATCGGCCGGAATCTCGATCCAAGATTGCGAGCAACGCGATACCGGCAAAGGCGTGTTCTATTTCGCCGCCATCCGGCGCGCCGGCCGCGCGACGGAAGCGATCTTGCCGGAATTGATTCACGCCATCCTGCTCGACCTTCCCTGGCCGAAATCGATGCGTTTCCCGGCGGCGCCGTTCCGTTGGGTAAGGCCGCTTACCAGCGTGCTTTGTCTGTTCGACGGCAAGTCCGTGCCGCTGAATTTAGGTGCGGTGCCGGTAGGCGATGAAACGCGCGGTCATCGCTTCCTCGCGTCCGAGAAATTCGCCGTGCGCGATTTCGCCGATTATCGAAAAAAATTGCGCGACGCTCATGTCGTGCTCGACGCGAAGGATCGCCGCCAGGCGATTACCCTCGCGCTCTACGAACGCGCGGCCGAAGCGAACCTCACCGTCAAGGATGATCCTGGCCTGCTCGATGAAGTGACGGGCCTGATCGAATGGCCGGTAGTGTTGATGGGCGCCATCGATACCGCGTTCATGGGTTTGCCGCCCGAGGTGCTTACCACCTCGATGCGCACGCACCAGAAATATTTTTCCTGCCTCGATCGTGACGGCAAGCTGGCGCCGCGATTTCTGTTGGTCGCAAATAATATTGCCGACGATGGCGGCAAGGCCATTGTCGCCGGCAATGAGCGTGTGTTGCGCGCGCGACTGTCGGATGCGCGATTCTTCTGGGACCAAGATAGGAAGATCAGGCTCGCGGATCGCATACCGAAATTGGCCGACCGAATTTTTTACCAGGGCCTTGGCACCATGGCCGACAAGGCCAAACGGCTTTCCGGAATCTCACTTGCCGTGGCTAACAAAATGATCACTTCTGAAGGGCTTCTGAGCGACGATGCTGATATATTTCGAGCTAATTCCGCTAAGGCCGCACAGTTAGCTAAAGCAGACCTTGTCACCGCGATGGTGGGCGAATTTCCTGAGCTACAGGGCGTTATGGGTCGGTATTACGCGCTGAATGATTCCGAAGGCTTTGCGGTCGCGCAGGCAATAAGCGATCATTATTCTCCGCTTGGTCCGAACGATCTTTGTCCCAATGCACCAGTCAGCGCCGTGGTCGCTCTGGCAGACAAGATCGATACTCTAATTGGGTTTTTTGGCATCAAGATTTGGCCGAGCGGATCAAAAGATCCATTTGCCCTGAGACGGGCCGGATTAGGAATAATACGAATAATTCTTGAAAATTCTCTTCGCATACCGATGCGCGATGTGCTTCGCGAAGCTCGCGATATTTTCAACCGTCAGGGCATTGTTGTGACGACCGCTACCGGTGCAGTCGGGCAGCCATTGAAGGGCTTGGCGAGTGAAAGTAGCGAGGACGTACTCAATTTTTTGATCGATCGTCTTAAAGTTTATTTGCGCGATCAGGGCGCACGGCACGATCTCATTACCGCGGTGTTCTCGTTGGGCGAGGACGATTTGGTGCGACTCGTCCGCCGCGTAGAGGCGCTCGAAGCGTTTCTTAAAACCGAGGATGGCGCCAACCTCCTGACCGCCTATCGCCGCGCCGCCAACATCGTCGGGATTGAAGAGAAAAAGGACGGTGTTACCTATCCAGCGACGCCGAACGTGAAGGAATTCGTGGCGACGGAAGAGGCCGTGTTGGCGATGCGATTGGACGAGGCCGAAAAACACATGAGCGGCGCCCTGTCGGGAGAGGATTTCGCTTCGGCCATGGTGGCGCTCGCCCGGCTGCGCGGCCCAATTGATGAATTTTTCACGAAAATCACCGTTAATGATAAGGACACGAAACTTCGCGCCAATCGGTTGAAGCTTCTGGCGCGCATCCGGGAAATTTTCGACCGGGTTGCTGTGTTTTCGATGATCGAAGGGTAGCGATGACGAAGTGGGTCTATGGATTCGGCGGCGGCGCGGCGGAAGGCCGCGCGGCGATGAAGGAGTTGCTCGGCGGCAAGGGCGCCAACCTCGCCGAGATGAGCAATCTCGGCCTGCCGGTCCCACCTGGCTTCACCATCACGACCGAGGTCTGCACCCATTTCTATGCGCACGATAAAACCTATCCCGACGATCTTGCCGCGCAGGTGAAGGCGGCGCTGGCGGCGGTGGAAAGCCGCGTCGGCGTCAGGTTCGGCGATCCCGACGCGGCGTTGCTGGTATCGGTGCGCTCGGGCGCGCGCGCCTCGATGCCCGGGATGATGGATACGGTGCTCAATCTCGGCTTGAACGATCGCGCCGTCGAGGGCCTGGCCAAGGAAAGCGGCGATCCGCGCTTTGCCTATGATTCGTACCGCCGCTTCATCCAAATGTACGGCCAAGTCGTGCTCGGCATCGATCATCATCATTTCGAGGATGTGATCGAGCAGCGGAAACTGGCGGCGAACGTCACGCTCGACACCCAGCTCAAGGCGCGGGATTGGCAACAGGTCATCGCCGCTTACAAGAAGGTGGTGGAGCGCGAATTGCGCCGGCCGTTTCCGCAAGATCCTCAGGAACAGTTATGGGGCGCGATCGGCGCGGTTTTCGGCTCATGGATGAACCAGCGCGCGATCACCTATCGCCGGCTCCATAACATTCCGTCGGACTGGGGCACCGCCGTTACGGTACAGGCGATGGTGTTCGGCAATATGGGCGAGGATTGCGCGACCGGCGTGGCCTTTACCCGCAACCCCTCGACCGGCGCCAATGAATTTTATGGCGAGTATCTGGTTAATGCGCAGGGCGAGGATGTCGTGGCCGGGATCAGGACGCCGCAACATCTCACCACCGCCGGCAAGAACGCCAACCGATCCGAGCGTCCCGCGATGGAAGAGGTCATGCCGGCGGTCTTTGCCGAGCTGCAAAAGGTTCGCCACGCGCTCGAATCGCATTACCGCGATATGCAGGACATCGAATTCACGGTGCAGCAAGGCAAGCTCTATATGCTGCAGACTCGCACCGGCAAGCGCACCGCGGTGGCGGCGCTGAAAATCGCGGTCGATTGCGCTGAAGGCGGCTTGATTACGAAAGCAGAGGCGATTCAGCGCATCGATCCGGGATCGCTGGATCAGCTCTTGCATCCTCGGCTCGATCCGAACGCGGTGAAGACGGTGCTCGCGCGCGGCCTTCCCGCGTCCCCGGGCGCGGCCTCCGGCAAGGTGGTGTTCTCCGCCGATGAAGCGGAGGCTCGCACTGCCAAGGGCGAGGCGGTGGTTCTCGTGCGAATCGAGACCAGCCCCGAAGACATTCACGGCATGCACGCCGCCAAGGGCATTCTTACCGCGCGCGGCGGCATGACCAGCCACGCGGCCGTCGTGGCGCGTGGCATGGGCAGGCCCTGCGTCGCCGGTGCCGGCGATCTGCGCGTCGATTACGCCGCCGGCACGGTCACGGCGCGCGGCCGCACGGTGAAAGCCGGCGAGACCATCACGATCGACGGCTCGACCGGCGAGATCATGCTGGGCGAGGTTCCGACCTTGCAGCCGGAACTCTCCGGCGATTTCGCCACCATCATGGAATGGGCCGATGCCGTCCGCACGATGGGCGTGCGCGCCAATGCCGAGACCGAAGCCGATGCGCGCACGGCGCGCAAATTCGGCGCGGAGGGCATTGGGCTTTGCCGCACCGAACACATGTTTTTTGAGGCCGACCGCATCGTCGCCGTGCGCG
>JAATGI010000197.1 GCA_015654725.1 Rhodospirillales bacterium | reverse complement strand
GGTGTCGGGATCGTCGCCGAAAAAAATCCAGATATTGCCCTGAACCTCCTTGGCCGGGAACCGCTTGACGCGGATGCGCGTCGGATCGATCGGGCTGCCCTCGACCAGCGCCGGAATCGCGGTGCAGCGCCCGGTCCCGTCGAAGCGCCAGCCGTGGAAGCAACATTCGATTTCGCGGCCATCGAAGCGGCCGAAGCGAAACGGCACGCCGCGATGCGGGCAAAAATCCCGCAGCGCGAACACGCTGCCGTCGAGGGCGCGGGCAAGCACCAACTTCTCGCCGAGCATGGTCTTGGCGAGCATGCGCCCCGGCTTCAGGGCGCGTCCGTTAGCCGCCAGGTACCACATCTCGCGCAACGGCGCGTCGGACTCCTGCATCGAACCGCTTCTCCCGCCCAAAAAGCGACTGTAGCGGCAGCCCGGCGGTTCTCGCAACATGCGGCAACGCGCGGTACGGCGGGGCCGGCCCCCCGGGAGACGCTGGGCGGGCCTCGGGCCTCGGGCGCAAACGCTTCTATCGCGAAGGATCATGCTCTAAGGTCGCCGCCTCCCATTACGGTTCAGGGTGCGGAAAAATGACTGCCACGACCGGTTTGTTCTTCGAGGATTTGACCATCGGCATGAGCGCCAGCGAGGAGCGGCTGGTGGACGATGCCGTGATTCGCGAATTCGCGGAGGTGTCGGGCGACCGCAATCCCGTCCATCTCGACGAGGCCTATGCCAAGACCACGCGGTTCGGCGGCCGCATCGCGCACGGCATGCTGGGCGCCGCCTTCATTTCCGCGGTACTGGGCATGAAGTTGCCCGGTCCCGGCACGGTCTATCTTCAGCAAGGCTTGACCTTCCGCCGTCCGGTGAAGCTGGGCGAACGCGTCGTGACCGAAGCGACCGTGACCGGCTTGCAGCCCGAGAAATCCCGCGCGTTGCTGAAGACCGTGTGCCGCGTCGGCGACACCGTCGTCATCGAGGGCGAGGCGCTGGTGATGGTGCCGAAACGCGGCTAAGACAGCGCGATGAGGATTTTTCGTCACGCCGGGGAGGATTTTCCGCGCGGCGCGGTGATCGCCATCGGCAATTTCGACGGCGTTCATCGCGGCCATCGCGCGGTGATCGCCGCCGCCAAGACCATCGCCGACGACAAGGGCGCGCCGCTCGCGGTTCTGACCTTCGAGCCGCATCCGCGCAGCGTTTTCACGCCTGCGACCAAGCCCTTTCGCCTGACGCCGTTTCGCGCCAAGTCGCGGCTCTTGGCCGAGGCCGGGGTCGATCTGCTGCTGACGCGGCACTTCGACCGCGCCTTTGCCGCCATCGCCGCCGAGGATTTCGTCGGCGAGCTGTTGGCGCGGCGGTTAGGGGTGAGTCATGTCGCGGTCGGCCCCGACTTTACCTTCGGTCGCGGCCGGGCCGGCACTTCCGCGTTGTTGCAGGCATTGGCGCCGCGGCTCGGCTTTACCGTGAGTATCCTGGCGCCGGTATCGGACCCGAGCGGCAGAATCTATTCCGCGAGCGCCGCCCGCGCCCATCTCGAAGCCGGCCGGCCGCGCGAGGCGGCGGCGCTTCTCGGCCGGGCGTGGGAAATCGAAGGCCCGGTCCGGCGCGGCGACCGGCGCGGGCGCGATCTGGGCTTTCCGACCGCCAATCTCGCCATCGCCGACTATCTTCATCCGCTGCCGGGGGTTTACGCGGTGCGGGTAGGGCTTGAGGAAAACGGCGCGCTCCGCTGGCGCGACGGCGTCGGCAATTTCGGCCGCCGCCCGACCTTCGGCGGCGAGGACTGGCGCTTCGAGAGCTATATTTTCGATTTCGCCGGCGATATTTATGGCCGGCATGCGCGCGTGGCGGTCGAGGATTTCATCCGCCCGGACGCGAAATTCGACGGTGCCGACGCGCTGATCCGGCAAATGCGCGAAGACGAGCGCGCCGCGCGGGCTATTCTCGCGGCCCGGCCCTGAAGGAGGATGCTCGATGCCGAAGATTCCGCCCGAGGGCATGGCCCAAGTGATTCCCTATCTCTTTTGCCGCGACGTGCCCAAATCGGCCGAATGGCTGGTCCACGCCTTCGGCTTCGAGAAGATCGCCGTCACGCCGTCCGGCCCCAGCCGGCATCACGGCGAAGTGCGTTTCGGCGCCGGTATCGTGATGCTCGGCACCGCCGCCGACCAATTCGGCAGCAAGGCCCCGCGCGACGCCAAGGCGCGGACCCACGGCGTCTTCGTCTATCTCGCCGATATCGACGCCCATTTCGCCCGCGCCAAGGCGGCGGGCGCGGAAATCATTGACGGTTTGACG
>JAATGI010000261.1 GCA_015654725.1 Rhodospirillales bacterium | reverse complement strand
CCGATCACCGAGGCCAGAATGCACACCGCGCCGATCACCAGCGGCAGGCCCATCATGACATCGCGCGCGTCGCCCTCGAAAAAGATCGCCGACAGCAGCATGGTGGCGACGATGGTGACGGCGTAGGTCTCGAACAAGTCCGCCGCCATGCCGGCGCAATCGCCGACATTGTCGCCGACATTGTCGGCGATCACGGCGGGATTGCGCGGATCGTCCTCGGGAATGCCGGCCTCGACCTTGCCGACGAGATCGGCGCCGACATCGGCACCCTTGGTGAAGATGCCGCCGCCGAGCCGGGCGAAAATCGAAATCAGCGAGGCGCCGAACGACAACGCGACCAGCGCCTCTAGGATTGGGCGCGGATTGTCGGTGGGGAGCGTCGCGCGCAGGAAATAATAATAAAGCGAGACGCCCAAGAGACCGAGACCGACCACCAGCATGCCGGTGATGGCGCCCGACTTGAAGGCAAGCTCAAGCCCCGGCGCCAGTCCGCCGCGCGCCGCTTGCGCCGTGCGCACATTGGCCCGCACCGACACATTCATGCCGATATAGCCGGCCGCTCCCGAGAGAATCGAGCCGACCAGGAAACCGACGCCGGTGCGCCAGCCGAGCGTGCCCAGCAGGATAAGGAAAATCACCAAGCCGACGATGGCGACGGTGCGGTATTGCCGGTTGAGATAGGCGCGGGCACCCTCCTGGATGGCCGCGGCGATCTGCTGCATCCGCTCATTGCCGGCATCGGCGGCCAGCACGGCGCGAGCGGTGACGATGCCGTAAAGCAGCGCCAACACGCCGCCGGCGATCACGATCCAATAGGCAAGCTGCATTTTCTTGGCCCCGTTTTTGCCGGCGATCCCCCGCCGAAAGTCGGCGGACCATGCCAGAAGAAAAAGGGTCAGGCAACCGGGCGCGAAATGTGCCGCATCAGGCGGCCCTACGAACCGGCGCGATCTTGAGGCCGGCTAATTTTTTCTCGGCTTGCCAGAGATCGTGCGCCGCCTGCATCCCAAGGAAGCCTTCGACCGGCGCACCGATGAGTTTGCCGAATCTGACCGCCATATCGGCGGTGAGGGCGGCCCGGCCGTCGAGCACGTCGTAGAGCGCGCCGCGGCTCACCGCCATGCGCCGCGCCGCTTCGGCCAGCGGCACCTTGAGATGCTCCGTTAGAATCTCGCGCATGAACGCGCCGGGATGAAGCGGCGCGACCTTCGGCCGCCGCGTCTTATATTCGGTCATGTTCGAATCCTTTATCGTTTCAATGGTATTGCTCCAGATCAACGTGTACCGCGTCGCGGCCATTCCACTCGAAGGTGATACACCACGGGCCGTTCACATGAATCGTATAACGCTGCGGCTTCCCGGGCAGAGCGTGGAAATCAAGCCCCGGCACCCGAAGCGCGTTCAAAGTCTTGATGCCGTTCAGAAAGGCGAGTCTCACTCGAACCCGTTCGATCAAGTCGGGTCGCACCTTCGCCGACTTGCCGGTTTCCCATAACTCCCGCAGGCCCTTGTTTCTAAAGGTGGCAATCACGCAACGAATCGTGGGGTTAAACTGTACAGATGTCCAGTTAAACTACACAGTCACGTGTAGGCGGGTCAAGTGCCGTACGCTAGAAATGAGCATAGCCCAGCTTCGTCAATTTTAGCGCCTGGCCGTCCCGCCCACGTACCGTCACGCCCCTGCCCGCTTCGATCCGGCCGATTTCGGTCACGGGTAAGCGCGGCAATTTTCTCGCCGCCCCCGGCGACGCGGTAAACAAAATTTCGTAATCGTCGCCGCCGCCCAGCACCGAGGCCAGCAGCGACGGGTCGGACTTGAGCGCGGCGCGGACGGCGGGCGACAGCGGCAATGTCCCGGCTTCGACAATGGCGCCGACACCGGACGCGTCGCACAGATGCGCGAGGTCGGCGGCCAGCCCGTCGGAAATATCCATCGCCGCCGACGCGATGCCGATCAGGCGGCGTCCTAATTCCATTCGCGGTTCCGGCAGGCGATAGCGGTCGATCAAATCGCGGCGATATTTCGCCGATAGGCGCATCAACTCGCCTCGCAACGCTTTGAGGCCCAGCGCTGCATCGCCAAGCGTGCCGGAGACATAAACCGAATCACCGGCGCGCGCTCCGTTCCGCAACAGCGCTTTTCCCTTCGGCACGGTGCCGATCGCCGTCACCGTCAGCGTCACCGGCCCGGCGGTGGCGACGCTGTCGCCGCCCAGGAGCGCGATGCCGAACTCCTTCTGGTCCGCCGCCAGCCCCGCCGCGAATTTTTCGAGCCAGGCCTCGCCGCGCGATTTCGGCAAGGCGGTGTTGAGCAGATAGCCGGCCGGCACGGCGCCCTTGGCGGCCAAATCCGACAGATTCACCCGCAACAATTTTTGCGCGATCCGGCCGGGCGGATCGTCGGCGCGGAAATGCACATTCTCGACGATGGTGTCCGTGGTCAGCACATAGTGCGTGCCGCTGGGGCCATCGATCAGCGCGGCATCGTCCTTGAGGCCGAGCGCGCCCTTGCCCGCGAGCGGCGCGAAAAAGCGCGCGATGCGCTCGAATTCACCGAGGCGAGGCTTGGCCACCGCCGCCCAACTCGTCGGGCCGCAAGCGGCGCGCGACCCGATCGAGCACCGCATTGACCAGGCCGGGTTCCTTGCCGGCGAAGAAGGCGTG
>JAATGI010000033.1 GCA_015654725.1 Rhodospirillales bacterium | reverse complement strand
GGCAGGATGAAGACCATGATCGTCGCCTGGCGGTCGAGGAAAAAGCCCAGAAGGGAGGGCGTCATCGCCGAGCCGACATCGAAGCCGGAATAGACGAAGCCGAACACCTTGCCGGTCGAACCGGGCGGCGAGGAGCCGCGCACCAGGAGATCGCGCGACGGACCCGACACGCCCGAGCAGAAGCCGACGCCCATCAACAGCGCGGTCATGCCGGTCGTGGCGACGTCGAGAAAGCCCACCATCAGCACCAGAATCCCGGCGCAAAACAGGCTCACGGCGATGATGTAGTCGGGGCGCAGCTTGCGATCCGCGATGATGCCGCCGGTGATGATGCCGCCGGAAATGCCGACGACGTAGAAGGTCAGCATCGTGCCCGCGGTATCGACGGAAATATTGTGCAGGGCGTGAAGCGCCAGCGGCAGGAAGGTCTGAATCGACGTGCCGGCGACCGACACCACGATGAAATAGGCGAAGCACATCAAGATCGGCGCCGTCAAAAGCGCGCGGGCCGGCGTGGTGCCGCCCGCCTTGCGCTTGGCGCTGCCGGTATTCTCGTCGAGGATCGCGCCGAAGAAATAGAGGAAGGTCGCCAGCGCGACTCCCGCCACGCCAACGACCCCGAGCGCGGCATGCCACCCGATCGCGCCGGCGAGGCCGAGCACCGTCAAGGGCGCCAGCACCCAGCCGATATTGCCCGAGAGCGCGTGGGCGCTATAGGCCCGCGCCATGCGGCCATGGCTGACATTGGCGGTGAGGACCGAATAATCGGCGGGGTGAAACACGCTGTTGCCGACGCCCGCCAAGGCGGCGCAAGGCAGCAGCATCCAGAATTGCGGCATGGCCCCGATCAGGCCGATCGCGACGCCGTAAACGCCGAGGCCGCCGACCAGGACCAGGCGCGCGCCCAGCCGATCGACGAGAAAGCCGGCCGGCGTCTGAGCCAGGCCCGAGGCGATGTAAAAGGCCGACATCAGCAGGCCGAGATCGGTGTAGCTGACGCCAAACGCCATCTTCAGCACGGGCAGCAGCGGCGGCAGCACGAGCTGATAGAAATGGCTCATGCCGTGCGCGGTGCTGACGAGGCCGATGGTCTTGATGTCGCGCGCGGTTTGTTCGGCGGTTATATCGGTCATTCCGGTTCCGTTCTTGGCCGGCGGGCGGCGATGGCGATGCCGCCGGCGATCGTGCCTAAATCATGGCCATTCGGCCGCATCCTGTCCACCGGGCGGCGCTCAAGGGTGCTATGCGGCGCGGCGGCGATCGGGTCCGATCGCCGCACCGGCTTCCGCGCCGCTTGATGCCGCGGCGCCGCTCCGCTCTAATGACGCGGCGCGGGCGTGGGTGTAGCTTAGGGATCGAGCCATTCGCGTCACCGGCAGCCAGGCGTCGGCCCCTCGCTCCCGGTCTTGCATCCTCACGCTAAAACAGAACGGCAAAATCAAAATGAAAAAATCCTCCAAATCGAGTCTCTTGATCCGCGCGAACAAGCGCAAGGGCAAGCGAAAGGCGTTGCGCCGTCGCCAGCGCGCCAGAGCGAACTGAGCTTAGCCTTGCTTAGCCGGCGGACCGTGCGGTCTTCAGCAACTGCACGGCGCCCACGACGGGAGGAATGATGCGGCCTTGGCGTTTGACCAAGTTCAGCTATTACCTGGATTTTGCGATCTACCCGGCGCTGATCGTGGCCCTCGTCGTCCTCAAATATGAGGCCACCGGGCTGTCCCTGGCGTGGTTTCAGTGGTGGGCGGCGGGATTTATCGCCTGGACCCTCATCGAGTATTGGCTCCATCGAATCATTTTTCATGGCGGGCCGCCGGTCATCGCCAAAATGCACGTTCTCCATCATGCGAAACCCGCCGAGTTTATCGGGGTGCCGGTCTGGTATTCCCTGGTGTTTTTCCTGGTATTCAGTTTCCCCATTTTAGCATTGCTCGGGGTGGACGCCGGCGTCGGGGCGATCATCGGGCTGCTGATCGGTTACACCCTGTATATCGGCATCCATGATGCCGCTCACCATCGCACGTCCTATCTCCGCCCCTGGCTCGCCCGCTTCCGGGTCAACCACCTTCGGCACCATTACCAGAACGCTCACGCTGGGTTTGGCGTAACCACCGATGTGTGGGATCGCCTGTTTGGCACGAAAGTTTGAGAGGATAACGCGGAAAGAAAGACGGGCGCCCTGGCGCCGGCGCCCGTCCGATAATGCCCGACTTTTGCCGTCCGTTTAGAGATGCGCGAGTTCCGAGCGCAGTTTATTGGCACCCGGATTCTTGGCGCGGCCGTTCAGGACGATGTCGGCCGCCGATAGCTGCCGGCCGTAATAGGCGGTATCCGAATCGTGGTTGGGGCCGAGCGCGCCGCCGTCGATGGAAACGCCGCCGAACAGACCCGCGGAACTGGACAGGGTATAAATGTCGGCGCCCGACGGAACTTCCAACGATCCGTTCGCGCCCGCGCCAAGCGTGGCGATCGCCAGCCCCGCGCCCGCGCCGAGCTTGATTTGCGTGTCGTGCATTACGGAATTGAGCGCGCGGTCGTTCATGAAGATGAGAACGACCTTCGAGTCCTCGACACCGGCCTGAAACCCGAACGAGGCCGCGCCCATATTGTAGAAGGCGGGATAGCTCCAGGTGCCGTTCTTCCGATGGACGAGCAGCACGCCGGTGCCGCCTTCGGCGCCGAAGATGAAGCCGGCCTTCACCAGATTCGGAACGATCACGATGGCGCGCGCCCGCTTCACCAGGTCCCTGACGTTATCGACATAGGCGCCGGGAACATGGAAGGACTGGACGACGAGACCCGCCTCGTCGACCAATTGCTGCTGATTGGTCTGCGCGCGCGCCGCGGGCGCGGCGATAAACGGCAGCACGACCAAGGCGAGCAGTGCCGTCAGAAAATTCCGCGTCATGCTGAATTCCTTCTGTTGAATCTGGATAAGCCGAGATGCCGGCGATCGCCGCCGGCAACGCGAAGACATATCGAGGCGGGAGATTGGCCTATCGGCGCACGCGACGGCAGATTCGGAAACTACTCAGACCGGTCCGGCGTCGGGCCGCTATTGATGCGTCGCCGAAACGGTGCTCGGCGGCTCCGGCTCCGGCGCATCGTCGGCGTATCGATGCAAAGCGGCAAAGAGCAGGGCGGCGGCAAACACCACGCACATCAACCATATCGAAATCCCCGGCCTCGCCTTCCGGTCCCGGATCGTGTCGCGGTGACGCGGTTGGATGGCGGAGGCACCGCGCCGCGGCAAGCGGTTGACCAGACCGCCGGCGATCGCCTCTGAATCCGACACCTTCCAATTCCCTTCGGGGAGCATGGCGATTGCCGCCGCCAGCGCGCGCACCGCGGCGTCCTTGTGCAAACCCGACAATCGAGCGGCCTCCCCCCACGGATCGAGGCCGAGCCGCGTCAACGCCGAAAGGACAGAGAGCCGCATGCCGTTTTTCTCTTCGCCGACAGTGGCGAAAAGAAATTCATTAAACTCGGAATGGATGAGGGAATATCGCGGGCCTAATGCCATCTATGCCTCCGGAAGAAGCGGCGGCCTTCGGTGCGTCCCGGTAGCGACGCGGTCAACCGATGTCGGCGCTATGTCTTGCGGCCGGGCGTCTCTTGCCCGGGCCGCGGCCAGTTCCGCGGGATCGATATCGACGATCCGGCCCAACTCGTTGCTGCCGGGCGTTCCGCCAAGGCGAATCAACGTCGCCAGCCGCCGGTAGGCGGGAGCCGACAAGGTCTGAAGCAACTCCTCGTCGGTTTCGACCAGGTAGGGTCCGGCCGGCTGCATGTCATCGACCCCGCTCAGTCGGAACGGATGCCGGAAGGTGACGGTCTCGGTGCTGGTTCGCGTGGCCATGCGAGTCCTCGATCCGCGGCCGCGCCGTCACGACGCCGGCGCGGCGTCGAGCGCGTGTCGAATGGCCCGAGCGAGGTCCGCTTCGCGAAACGGCTTCTGAATCGCGACGGCGCCCGGCCGAAGCACCCGGACTCGTGGCGCGTCGCCGCTGACGAAGACGTGCGGAATGAAGCCGGCGCGGAGTATTTTCTCGACCGCGGAAATGCCGCTGCCATTGCCCAGCCGCGCATCGACGATCATCAGGTCGGGCTTGCTTCGAGCGGCGGCGGCCACCGCCTCGGCCTCGCTGGCCGCGACCGCGCAAACCTCGTGGCCCATCCCCACCAGCACCTCCGCCAACAGCATGGCGATCGTGCCTTCGTCTTCCACCACCAGGATGCGCAGCGCGGTCATCGATCCGCCTCGCCGCCGGCGCCGCCTTCATTCACCCAGATTTCGATCTGATCGCGCAATTCCGGCCCGGCCCCGCGTGCCTCGGACCAATCGCCCGGGGACGCGATCGCGCGACCGAGTTCGGCGCCGTCGACCGCGCGTTGAGGCGGCGCACGAGGGCGGCGAGCGTTGTTCATTTGTGAGCGATGTGGTGCTTGTTCAGAAGTTCGACGGATTGCGCCCGGATATTCCCGGGCAATGTGTTGCGTGTCGGTTGCATGGTCGGGTCTCCAAGGTCGCAAAGGGGGACGCCAGTTCCGACGCGATGTCACGAGCGCCGCGCCGAGTATGTCGCACGCACGGAGTCGGCGATCCGATCGAGGACACGCCAATTGTGACGATAACCGACGGGGGGGCGCCAAAAGAGGTTCGGAAACTACTTAGACCGGCGCCCGGCGCGGCCGGGGCCGCTCAATCCTCGGCGCTGCCGGCGACCAGCCCGGCCAGGAAAAGGGCCGCCAGGACCGGGCCTTTATGCTCCTTGAGCAGGCGCGTTGCCTCGGCCAGTAACAAGGCGGGCGTGGCGTTGGCGGCAGGCGGCGCCCGACGGGACGAATTCAGCGCGTACCGCAACAGCACGATCCCGGCAAGGCTGATGGCGAGAAGAACGCCGCCGACGACCAGCGGCGCGCCCGCCGCGCCGACATGCGGCAGAGCATAGATCCAGAGGGCGGCGAGCATGCACGCAATTGCGGCAACGGCGAAGCCGGCGGCCACGACGGTGACGACCGCGACCCAGGCCATTCGCATGGCCACCTGGCGGCCGTGCCGCGCGGCGCCGTCCGCGGCCAATGCCAGGGCGAGCTTGACGAGATCGCTCATCGGCGGCGCGACCGTCAGCGCGACAGCAGGCGACCGCCGATATATCCGATGCCCAAGGCGATCAGCACCGCGACCACGGGTTGCTTCTCGACCTGTCGGCCGATCGCCTTCATCGACCGCTCGCCCTCGGTGGCAAGGTTGCGATAGAACTCACTGGCGCCGTCGGCATTCGTGGCGCCGTTCGCCGAGCCGGCCTTCAGACCCCCGATCAGGCTGCCAACGTCGCGCTTCAGCGCGGCGATGTCGGCCTGCAATGTCGCGAGATCGGGATCGCTGTCGATCGCTTTGCTCATGGGCTTCCTCTTTAGGGTCGTAATGGAATCGGCGTCTGACAAAATTGCCACTTCGGACCTTAACCGATGGGCGGTCGCCAAGAGCAGACTCGGAAACTACTCAGGCCGACGCCGTTGTGGCGGGGCCGCCGCCCGAACATCGCCAACGCGGGAGGCAAACGGCCGGCATTTCCGCCGGCCGTTAGCGTTTTGGATCAGGCTCAGCGGCTAAAAGATGCTGATGCCGACGCCGGGTACGGCGATGCCGATGCCGGGACCGTAAACCACCGGCGGCGGATCGTAATAGGGC
>JAATGI010000376.1 GCA_015654725.1 Rhodospirillales bacterium | reverse complement strand
GCAGGACGTGTTCGACGCGCTGACGCGCGCGACGGGTAAGCCGCCGCTAAAAATCTGGCATCGCGATACGGAATTGCCGAAGCTCGACCTGATCGTGATTCCGGGCGGCTTTTCCTATGGCGATTATTTGCGCTGCGGCGCCATGGCCGCGCATTCGCCGATCATGCGCGAGGTCGCGGCCCGCGCGCGTGCCGGGACGCCGCTCTTGGGCATCTGCAACGGTTTCCAGATTCTGACCGAGGCGCATTTACTGCCCGGCGTTCTGTTGGCCAACCGCACGCTGAAATTCCACTGCAAGGACATTCATCTGCGCGTCGAAACCAGCGCCTCGCTGTACACGCGCGGCTACAATGCCGGCCAGGTGATCCGCGTGCCGGTCGCGCATCATGACGGCAATTATTTCGCCGATGCCGAGACGCTCGACCGGCTCGAAGGCGAAGGCCGCGTCGCCTTCCGCTATAGCGACGAAGACGGCGCGCTCACCGACGAGGCCAACGCCAACGGCTCGGTCCGTAATATTGCCGGTATTCTGGACGATAGCGGCCGCATTCTCGGGCTAATGCCGCATCCCGAGAACGCCACCGACGCGCTGCTCGGCAATACCGACGGCATCGGCTTTTTCAAGGGCATCGTCGAGGCGTTGGCTTGAGAGAAAATATTTTGAACCACCAAGGCACCAAGACACCAAGGAATGAACGAAGAATCTTGGTGCCTTTGTGTCTTGGTGGTTCGAATTTTCTTTTATTTTTGGCCTTATGACCACCACCCCGGAAATTATCGCGCAGCATGGCTTGACGCCCGAGGAATATGCGCGGGCGGAGAAAATCCTCGGCCGCGCGCCGAACCTGACCGAGCTCGGCATTTTCTCGGTGATGTGGAGCGAGCACTGCTCCTATAAATCATCGCGCAAATGGCTACGCACGCTCCCTACCACGGGGCCGCGCGTCATTTGCGGGCCGGGCGAGAACGCGGGCGTGGTCGATATTGGCGACGGCGACGCGGTTATTTTCAAAATCGAAAGCCATAACCACCCGTCCTTCATCGAGCCGTATCAGGGCGCCGCGACCGGCGTCGGCGGCATTTTGCGCGACGTCTTCACCATGGGGGCGCGGCCGATCGCCAATCTCAATGCGCTGCGGTTCGGCGCGCCCGATCACCCGAAGACCCGCCATCTCGTCGCCGGCGTGGTGGCGGGCATCGGCGGCTATGGCAATTGCGTAGGCGTGCCGACGGTCGGCGGCGAGTGCAATTTCCACGCGGGCTATAACGGCAACATCCTGGTCAATGCCATGACGGTCGGCATCGCGCGCAGGGATAAGATTTTCTATTCGGCGGCGGCGGGACCGGGCAATCCGGTGATCTATGTCGGCGCCAAGACCGGGCGCGACGGGATTCACGGCGCCACCATGGCCTCGGCCGAATTCAGCGAGGATTCCGAGGCGAAACGCCCGACCGTCCAGGTCGGCGACCCGTTCACGGAAAAGCTGCTGATCGAAGCCTGCCTCGAATTGATGGCGGGGGACGCCATCGTCGCGATTCAGGATATGGGCGCCGCGGGCCTGACCTCGTCTTCGGTGGAAATGGCGGGCAAGGGCGGGCTCGGAATCGAGCTCGAGCTCGATCGCGTGCCGGTGCGCGAGACCGGCATGACCGCCTACGAAATCATGCTCTCCGAAAGCCAGGAGCGCATGCTGATGATTTTGAAGCCCGAGCGCGAAGCCGAGGCGCGGCGTATCTTCGAGAAATGGGAATTGGATTTCGCCGTCATCGGCCGCGTCACCGATACCGGCCGTTTGGTTTTGCGGATGAACGGCGCGGTCGAGGCCGACCTGCCGGTCGGGCCGCTGGTGACGGAAGCGCCGCTCTATGACCGGCCCCATCTCGCGGCCAAACCGCGCGCCGAAATTTTCGATGCGCCCGCTCTGCCGATATTCGAGGCGCTGAAAAAACTGATCGGTTGCCCGGACCTCGCCTCGAAACGCTGGATTTGGGAGCAGTACGATCATCTCGTGATGGGCCGCACTTTGCAGCGCCCGGGCGGCGACGCGGCCGTGGTCCTGCTCCCGGGTGGCGGGCGAAAGGCGCTCGCGCTCGCGACCGATTGCACGCCGCGTTATTGCGAGGCCGACCCGATGCGCGGCGGCATGCAAGCGGTGGCCGAGAGCGGCCGTAATCTCCCCGCCGTCGGCGCCACGCCGCTCGCCGTCACCGACAATCTCAATTTCGGCAATCCCGAGCGGCCCGAGATCATGGGCCAGCTTATCGGCTGCATCGACGGTATGGGCGAGGCCTGCCGCGCGCTCGACTACCCGATCGTTTCCGGCAATGTCTCGCTCTACAACGAGACCAACGGCAAGGGGATTCCGCCCACGCCCGTCATCGGCGGCGTCGGCCTGATCGACGACGCGACTAAATCGGTCACAATCGCGCTCAAACGCGCCGGCGACGCGCTGATCCTGATCGGCGAGACCAAGGGCCATTTCGGCTGTTCGCTTTATCGACGCGAGCTGCTAAGCCGCGAGGACGGCGCGCCGCCGCCGGTCGATCTCGCCGCCGAAAAGCGCAATGGCGATTTCGTGCGCGCGTGGATCGCGGCGGGTCATGTTGCCGCTTGTCACGATCTCTCCGATGGCGGGCTGTTGGTGGCCCTTGCGGAAATGGCGATGGCCGGCGGGCTGGGTGCCGCGATCGAGCCGCCCACCGCCCTGCCCGCCCACGCCTTCTGCTTCGGCGAGGATCAGGCGCGCTACCTGGTCGAGACCGGCGACCCCGACGCAATGTTGCGCGCGGCCAGGGCCGCCGGCGTACCCGCCTTGTGGCTCGGCACGGTGGGCGGCGATCGATTGACAGTTTCGGGGGCCGATGCCATATCCGTCTCGGACCTGCGAGACATCAACGAATCCTGGTTCCCCGCCTATATGGCGTCGTAAGGACTGATTTCATGGCTTTGGACGCGGCGACGATCGAACGCTTGATCAAGGAGGGCCTGCCCGACGCGCAGGTCACGATCGAGGATTTGCGCGGCG
>JAATGI010000247.1 GCA_015654725.1 Rhodospirillales bacterium | reverse complement strand
GCCCGCCATCGGCGCGCCGGAACGCGCGCCGCTCACTTACGCGGGCTTGCGCGCCTTGGTCGCCGAGACGGTGGCGCGGCTCAATGCGCTCGGCATCGGCCGCAATGACCGCGTCGCCATCGTCTGCTCGAACGGACCGGAAATGGCGGCGAGTTTTGTCGCCCTCGCCGCCGGCGCCACCACGGCGCCGCTCAACCCCGCCTATCGCGCCGACGAATACGAATTCTACCTCAGCGATCTCAAGGCCAAGGCGCTGGTGATCGAGGCCGGGCTGGACAATCCCGCTGTCGCGATTGCCGGGAAGCTTGGCGTGCCGGTAATCGATCTGGTGGCGGCAAAGGACGAGCCGGCCGGCGCGTTCACCTTGGAACCACGCGGCCCAATGCCGAAGATTTCGGTCTCCGGCGGCTTCGCGCGAACCGAGGATGTAGCGTTGGTGCTGCATACCTCGGGCACCACCTCGCGGCCCAAGCTCGTGCCGTTGAGCCAGGCGAATGTTTGCGCCTCGGCCCGCCATATCGTGGCGACACTGGCCCTGACGCCGGCGGATCGCTGCCTCAACATCATGCCGCTGTTTCATATTCACGGGCTGATCGCGGCGGTGTCGTCGTCGCTGGCGGCGGGCGCCGGCGTCGTCTGCACGCCCGGCTTCAACGCGCTTAAATTCTTCGCTTGGCTCGACGAGGAAAAACCCTCCTGGTACACGGCGGTGCCGACCATGCATCAGGCGATCCTGGCGCGCGCGCCGCGCAACGAGGAAATCGTCAAGCGCAACAGGCTGCGTTTCATTCGCTCCTCCTCATCGTCCCTGGCGCCGCAAGTGCTGGCGGAATTGGAGGCCGTGTTCGGCGTGCCGGTGGTCGAGGCCTATGGCATGACCGAGGCGGCGCATCAAATGGCCTCGAACCCGCTGCCGCCACGTTCGCGCAAGCCCGGCAGTGACGGCATCGCCGCCGGCCCGGAAATCGCCGTGATGGACGAGGACGGCGCGTTGCTGAGTTCGGGCGCGGTCGGCGAAATCGTGATCCGCGGCCCCAATGTCACGCGCGGCTATGAGAATAACGACAAGGCCAATGCCGGCGCTTTCACCGCCGGCTGGTTCCGCACCGGCGATCAAGGCGTGATCGATGGCGAGGGCTATCTCACGCTGACCGGGCGCTTGAAGGAGCAGATCAATCGCGGCGGCGAAAAGATTTCGCCGCGCGAGATCGACGAGGTGCTGCTCGACCATGCCGCCGTGGCGCAGGCCGTCACCTTCGCGCTGCCGCACGACAAGCTCGGCGAGGAGGTGGCGGCGGCGATCGTGTTGCGCGACGGCGCCGCCGCGAGCGAGCGCGAATTGCGCGAGTTCTGCGCCCAGCGCCTCGCCGATTTCAAGGTGCCGCGCAAGATCGTGTTCCTCGCCGAAATCCCCAAAGGCGCCACCGGCAAGCTCATGCGCATCGGGTTGGCGGAGAAGCTAGGGTTGGGGAAGTAGATTGATGCGGCCTAAGGGCCGCGACTGCGGCCCCGCGAGCGCAGTCGAGCGAAGCCAAGGCGCGCGGACGCGCGCCGCCCGGCGTCTGAGGGTCGGATAAAAATGAAAATCTGCGTCTATGGTGCCGGCGCCATCGGCGGCTATATGGCCGTGCAGTTGGCGCGTTCCGGCGTCGAAACCTCGGTGATCGCGCGGGGCCCGCATTTGAAGGCCATTCGCGAAAACGGCCTCGCCCTCAAGATCGCCGGCGAAACGCACAACGTCAAAATCCCGGCGAGCGACGATCCCGGAACACTCGGGCCACAGGATTACGTCATCGTCACCTTGAAGGCGCACCAGATCGCGGCGGTCGCGGCGCCGATCAAGACGCTCTGCGGGCCGGAGACCGCGATCCTGTTCGCGGTCAATGGCGTGCCCTGGTGGTATTTCCATAAGCTCGCCGGGCCTTATGAGGATCGCCGCGTCGAAGCCGTCGATCCCGGCGGCATCATCTGGGACACGCTCGGGCCGGAACGGGCCTTGGGCTGCGTTGTGCTGCCGGCGGCCGAGCTTGTCGCGCCCGGCGTGGTCGAGCATCATGACGGCGACCGCTTTCCGTTGGGCGAGCCGGACGGGTCCAGGAGCGAGCGTGTTGCCGCGCTGTCGCAGGTCATGGTCAAGGCCGGTTTGCGCGCGCCCATTCGAAATCGCATCCGCGACGAGATCTGGGTCAAGCTCTGGGGCAATGTCGCCTTCAATCCGGTGAGCGCGCTCACGGGCGCGACCTTGAAGGCGATGTGCGACGATCCCGGCGTGCGCGCGCTCATTCGCGAGGCGATGGTCGAGGCGAAGCGCGTGGCCGAGGCGCTCGGCGTTACCTTTGCCATCGATGTCGATCGCCGCATCGAAGGCGCCGCCGCGGTGGGCGAGCACAAGACCTCGATGCTCCAGGATCTAGAGCGCGGCCGGCCGATGGAAATCGATCCGATGGTGACGGCGGTGGCCGAGCTCGGCGACTTGGCCGGCATCGATACGCCGATGATCGATCTGATTTTAGGCCTGGTACGCCAGCGCGCGCGCCTCGCCGGGTGTTATGCCTGATCTTGAAAAATCGACAGCGACCGGTAATATGGCTCCAAATTGGAGCCGATTAGGAACCATGCCTGTCAACCTGTCGATCAAAAACGCGCCGGACGCCGTGGTGCGGCGACTACGCGAGCGAGCGTCACGTAACCATCGCTCGCTGCAGGGTGAGCTGCTGGCGATTATCGAGAGCGCGGTCGAACCCGAAAAACCGTTGACGCCGTCGGAACTCGTGGCCGAAATTCGCCGGCTCGGCATCTCGACGCCGTCCGAATCGGTGGCGATCATTCGTGCCGACCGCGACCGCCGTTAAGGTCGTCGATGCGTCTGCGCTCGGCGCAATGCTGTTTGGTGAGCCGGAGGCGGAGGCGGTTGCATCACGCCTGGAAAACGCGCACCTGACCGCGCCGGCTCTTCTCACCTTTGAACTCGCGAACATTTATGTGACGAAGACGCGTCGCAATAGGTCCTGCGAGGGCACGGCGATGCGGTGTTGCGATTGGTCCACCATCTGGCCATCGAAACGCTGGCCGTCGACATCGCGGGAATAATCGAGCTTGCCGAGGCAACGGGTTTGACCGCATACGATGCCAGTTATCTTTGGCTTGCGCGCCGTCTTGGCGGCGAATTGATCACGTTGGACCGGCAACTCGCGAAAGCGGCCGCCGTAGGCCAGTAAACGCGCGGCAGCTTGGCGCGTCACGCACGCGCTTGCCCCAACAGCGGGCGGCTCGCTACAGTCCCGGTCAACGCACAGCAAAGGGAGAGCGTCATGCCTGAGATCACCGTCCGTGCCAAGGATGACGGCAGTTTTTCCGCTTATCTGGCGACGCCCAAATCCGGCAAGGGACCCGGCATCGTCGTGATTCAGGAGATTTTCGGCGTCAATCCCTGGATTCGTCAGGTCGCCGACCGTTACGCGGCGGCAGGCTACGTCGCGGCGGCGCCCGATCTGTTTTGGCGCATCCAGCCCGGGATTCAGCTCACCGACAAAGGCGAGGATTTCCAGAAGGCGCTGGGGCTGATGCAAAAGATGGATCAGGGCAAGGCGATCGAAGACATCCAGGCGACGATCGACGCGCTGCGCGCCAACCCCGCCTGCACCGGCAAAATCGGCGCGGTCGGCTACTGCCTGGGCGGCCGGCTCGCCTATATGACCGCAGCGCGCACCAATATCGACGCCTCGGTCGGGTATTACGGCGTCGGCATCGACGGCATCATCGGCGAGGCCGGCAATATCAAAAAGCCGCTGCTGCTCCATATCGCCGAGAAAGACGGCTTCGTCCCGCCCCCGGTCCAAGCCAAGATGAAAGAAGGGCTGCAGGGCAACAGACACGTCACGATGCAGACCTATGCCGGCCAGGATCACGCCTTCGCCCGCGATGGCGGCGATCACTACGACAAGGCGGCGGCCGATCTCGCCAATGGCCGCACCGCCGATTTCTTCAAAGCCAATCTCGCCTGAACGGAGAAGTATTCATGGTTCACGCTATCCGCTTTCATCAAACCGGCGCGCCCGACGTTCTGAAATGGGAAGAGGTCGAGCTCGGCAAGCCCGGCCCCGGCGAGGTTCGCGTCCGGCACACCGCGGTCGGGCTCAATTACGTCGATGTCTATCAAAGGAGCGGGCTTTACCCGGCGGCTTCGATGCCGGCGTCGCTCGGCGGCGAGGCGGCGGGCGTGGTGGAAGAAGTCGGCCCCGATGTGCCCGAATTCAAGAAGGGCGACCGTGTCGCTTATGGCAATGCCCCCGTCGGCGGCTATTCCGAGGCGCGGCTCGTCCCTTGGCACCGCCTAGTGAAGCTCCCCGACGGCATCTCCGACAAGATCGCCGCCGCGATGATGCTGAAGGGTCTGACCACGGAATACCTCGTCAACCGCAGCTACAACATCAAGGCGGGCGACACGGTGCTGTTCCATGCCGCGGCCGGCGGCGTCGGGCTGATCTTCGGTCAATGGGCCAAGGCCAAGGGTGCTACCGTCATCGGCACCGTCAGCAGCGCCGAAAAGGCGAAGCTCGCGCGCGATCACGGTTTCGACCATGTCATCGACTACACCAAGGAAGATTTCGTCGCCCGAACCGGCGAGATCACCAAGGGCGCCAAGCTGCCCGCGGTTTATGACGGCGTCGGCAAGGACACGTTCATGAAATCCTTGGATTGCCTGCGCCCCGCCTGGTTCTTGATCAGCTTCGGTCAGTCCTCGGGCCGGATTCCGCCCTTGGACACCGGCGTGCTCGCGCAGAAAGGCTCGCTCTATGTCCAGCGGCCGACGCTCTTCACCTATGCCGCGAAACGCGAGGATCTGGTGGCGATGGCGAAGAACCTGTTCGACGTGGTGCTGTCGGGCAAGGTCAATATCCAGGTCAATCAGACCTATGCCTTGAAAGACGCGGCCAAGGCCCATGCCGATCTCGAAGGCCGCCGCACCACCGGCTCGACCGTGTTCATCGTCTAATAGCGAAGGAGGAACCGTCATGCGAAAACTGTTGATCGCCGCCGCCGCGCTCGCGCTGCTGGGATTGGGCGTCGCGCTCAAGCCGATCGCGGTGGCGCCGGCCTATGCCGCCTGCGATCCCGGCGACCGGCTCGACAATTCGACCGCCGACCAAGCGCGCAAAAAATTGATGGCCGCCGGCTATAGCGACGTGCATATCGAGAGCAAGGGCTGCGACAATGTCTGGCACGCCACCGCGGTCAAGGATGGCAAGCCCACCCGCGTGGCACTCGAGCCGGGCGGCAAAGTCTATCCGGAAGGCGATTGAGCATGCGCCCGATCGGTGACATCGCGATCGCCCGCATCGAGGAATTGTCGGGACCGGTGTTCGGCCCGGAAAGCCTGATCCCCGATTGGAATTTGGCCGCGGTCCAGGAACATATGCATTGGCTGCAGCCGGGCCATTACGATGCGGTCAGCGGCAATCTCGTCGGCAGTTTCCATAGCTGGCTCCTGAAGACCCGGCATCACACCATCCTCGTCGATACCTGCGTCGGCAACGACAAGGACCGGCCGCATTTCGAGCGGTTCCACCGCGCGCGCCATCCCTGGATGGAGAATTTGCGCGCGGCCGGCTTCGCGCCCGAGGATATCGATATCGTGATGTGCACCCATCTCCATGTCGATCACGTCGGCTGGAACACGCGGCTCGAAAACGGGCGTTGGGTCCCGACCTTCCCCAAGGCGCGCTACCTGTTCTCGCGCGCCGACCGCGACTATTGGGACCCGGCGACCGGTGGCCATTCGGCGATGGCGATGAACGATGTCATCTTCAATGACAGCGTCCTGCCTGTGATCGAATCGGGCCAGGCCGATCTGGTCGAGGGCATTCACGAGATCGAGGCCGGGATCGAGATTCATCCGGCGCCCGGCCACACGCCGGGCAACATCATCTTGAAGGCGGCGTCGCGCGACGCGCGTGGCATTTTCGCCGGCGACTGTTTGCACCACCCGATCCAGCTCTATCACCCGGAATGGAACGCCAGCGTCGACGAGGACAAGCCGCTTGCGCACAAGACCCGCCGCGCGCTCCTCGAGGAATGTGCCGAGCGGCATTCGCTGCTGTTGCCGGCGCATTTCGCGGCGCCGCATGTCGCCTATATCAAGCGTGCGGGCAATGCCTTCGCCCCCGAATTTCCGAGTTAGGGGATACGTTTACGCGGCCGTCTTGGCCGGCTCGATTTTCTTCAAGGTCGCACCGAGCTTTCGTTCGGCGCGCCAGAGCGCGTGACTATCCTGCATGCGCAGAAACAGATCGGGCGTACCGCCGGCGAGTCGGCAAAAGCGCAGCGCCATCTCGGCCGTAACCGCGCTCCTGCCGCCGAGTACGGCGTAGAGCGCGGCCCGCGTGATTCGCATGCGTCGCGCCGCTTCGGCGATCGACAGGCGCAGATGCTCAACGATGATCTCGCGCATCAAGCCGCCAGGATGAGACGGGGCATGCTTCAGTGGATAACGAACGGGATACTCGGCCATTTCGCTTCCTGTCGAGCGCGGCGCGGCGCTCAGTGATACTGATCCAGATCAACACGAAATGCATCGCCGTTTTGCCACTCGAACGTGATGCACCACGGGCCGTTGACGTGAATCGTATATCGTTTCGGTAGGCCGCGAAGGGAATGAAGGTCCAATTCTCTTCGATTTGCCAACGTCGGCAAATCGGCGGCGGCGTGAATCGCCGCCAAACGCACACCGATTCGCTTGGCGAGATCCGGGCGAATCTTTCGGGACGAGCCCATCTCGAACAATTCTCGAAGGCCGCGATGCCGAAAGCTCGCGATCATCGCGAAATGCGTATGGCCGCGCTATCCGCTTGTCAAGCGAGGCTATACAAGCGGCGCCGGCCTAGGTATTCATCGCCTCGAAGAAATCGGCGTTGCTCTTGGATTGCTTGAGCTTGTCGATCAGGAATTCGAGCCCGTCCATCGGACCCATCGGCGACAGCACGCGGCGCAGCACCCACATCTTCGACAGGCTGCCCTTATCCACCAGCAACTCTTCCTTGCGCGTGCCGGACTTGGTGATGTCGACCGAGGGGAAAGTGCGCTTGTCGGCGATCTTGCGGTCAAGCACGATCTCCGAATTGCCGGTGCCCTTGAATTCCTCGAAAATCACTTCGTCCATGCGGCTGCCGGTATCGATCAGCGCGGTCGCGATGATGGTCAGCGAACCGCCTTCCTCGATATTGCGCGCGGCGCCGAAGAAGCGCTTCGGCCGTTGCAGCGCGTTGGCGTCGACGCCGCCCGTGAGCACCTTGCCGGAGGATGGCACCACGGTGTTGTAGGCGCGCGCGAGGCGCGTGATCGAATCGAGCAAGATCACCACGTCGCGCTTGTGCTCGACCAGGCGCTTCGCCTTTTCGATCACCATCTCGGCGACTTGGACGTGGCGCACCGCCGGCTCGTCGAAGGTCGAACTCACCACCTCGCCCTTGACCGAGCGCGCCATGTCGGTGACTTCCTCCGGGCGCTCGTCGATCAGCAGCACGATCAGAAACACTTCGGGATGATTGCCGGCGATGGCGTGGGCGATGTTCTGCATCATCACCGTCTTGCCGGTGCGAGGTTGCGCCACGATCAGCGCGCGCTGGCCCTTGCCCAGGGGCGCGATCAGGTCGATGACGCGCGTGGTGAGGTCCTTTTTCGAGGTCGGATC
>JAATGI010000107.1 GCA_015654725.1 Rhodospirillales bacterium | reverse complement strand
CGCATCGAAGAGGAATTGGGGCCGTGGCCGAAACCAGACTGATCGACGGCAAGGCGCATGCCGCCGGCTTGCGCCAACACGTGGCCGACGCCGTCGCGGCATTGAAACAGGCGCATGGTTTCACCCCCGGCCTCGCGGTGGTGCTGGTCGGCGAAGACCCGGCGAGCCAGGTCTATGTCCGCTCCAAGGGCAAGCAGACCGTCGAGGCCGGCATGCTGAGCTTCGAGCATAAATTGCCGGCGACCGCGAGCGAGACGGAATTGCTCGATCTCGTCGGCGAACTCAACGACGATCCGGCGGTCGACGGCATCCTGGTGCAATTCCCGGTGCCGCCGCAAATCAATCAGCATCGCGTCATCAACACCATCGATCCGGCCAAGGATGTCGACGGCTTTCACCCCATCAATGCCGGGCATCTATGGTCGGGCGAGCCGTCGCTGGTGCCGTGCACGCCCTTTGGCTGCGTCTATATGCTGAAGAAGGAGCTCGGCACGCTCGAAGGCGCCGAGGCCGTCGTTGTCGGCCGTTCCAATATCGTCGGCAAACCCCTGGCCGGACTGTTGGTGCAGGAGAATTGCACCGTCACGATCGCGCATTCGCGCACCCGCGACCTGCCCGCCGTGGCGCGCCGCGCCGATATTCTGCTGGCGGCGGTCGGCAAGCCGGAAATGATCAAAGGTTCCTGGATCAAGCCGGGCGCCATCGTGATCGATGTCGGGGTCAATCGCATCGCCCTGCCCGACGGCAAGACCAAGCTGGTCGGCGATGTCGCCTTCGCGGAGGCGCAAGGCATCGCCGGCGCGATCACGCCGGTGCCGGGTGGAGTCGGGCCGATGACCATCGCCTGCCTGCTGCGCAATACGCTGATCGCGGGCTGCCGGCGGCGCGGGCTGCCCGTGCCGAAGCTGTGAGCGCCATGATCGACACCGCGCTATGGCGGCCTTCGGCCGCCTGGCTCGACCGCACCAATATGAGCCGGTTTTCGCGCGAGGTGGAACGGCGCTGGCACCGGCGCTTTTCCGATTACGAGGAGCTGCATCGCTGGTCGATCGACACGCCGCAGGAATTCTGGCGCTCGATCTGGGAATTTTGCGGCATCGTCGGCGAGCAAGGCGACGTCGTGGTGACGGACGGCAACAAGATGCCGGGCGCGAAATTCTTTCCCGACGCGCGGCTGAATTTCGCGGAAAATCTGCTGCGCCGGCGCGACGACGGCGACGCCATCGTGTTCTGGGGCGAGGAGCGGGTGAAGCGGCGCCTGAGCCACGGCGAACTCCACAACGCGGTGTCGCGTTTGGCCCAGGCGCTCAAGGCCCAAGGAATCAAGCCGGGCGACCGCGTCGTCGGCTATATGCCGAACATGCCCGAGACCGTGATCGCGATGCTGGCGACGGTATCGCTCGGCGCGGTGTGGTCGTCCTGCTCGCCCGATTTCGGCGTCAAGGGGGTGCTCGACCGTTTCGGTCAGATCGAGCCCAAGGCGATCATCCTGGCCGATGGCTATTTTTACGGCGGCAAGCAATTCGACAGCCTCGGCAAAGCGGGCGAGATCGTGGCGGGACTGCCGAGCCTCGCGCGCGTCATCGTCGTGCCCTATACGCGGGAAGATTTCTCGCTCGACGGCATCGCTCATGCCGTGACCTACGACGATTTCGTCACACCTTTCCGGGCCCACGAAATTCTGTTCGAGCGGTTCCCCTTCGCGCATCCGCTCTATGTCATGTATTCCTCGGGCACCACGGGCGTGCCGAAATGCATCATTCATTGCGCCGGCGGCGCCATCCTGCAGCACAAGAAGGAGCACATGCTTCATTGCGACGTGAAGCCGGGCGATCGCGTGTTTTATTTCACCACCTGCGGCTGGATGATGTGGAACTGGCTGGTCTCCGCGCTCGCGTCCGAGGCGACGCTGATGCTCTATGACGGCTCGCCGTTCCATCCCGGCCCGAGCATCCTGTTCGATTACGCCGAGGAAGAACGCGTCACGTTTTTCGGCACCTCGGCGAAATTCCTCGACGCCCTCAACAAATCGGGTTTCGCGCCGATCGACAGCCATCCGCTCGCGAGCCTGCGCTCGATGTCGTCGACCGGCTCGCCGCTGGCGCCGGAAAGCTTCGATTTCGTCTACGAGGCGATCAAGCGCGACCTCCATCTCGCCTCCATCTCCGGCGGCACCGACATCGTCTCGTGCTTCGTGCTGGGCGTGCCCAGCCTGCCGGTCTGGCGCGGGGAGATACAGGCCGCCGGCCTGGGCATGGCGATGGACGTCTACGATGCCGAGGGCAAGCCGCTTGCCGAGGGCAAGGGCGAACTGGTCTGCACGCGCGCCTTCCCCTCGATGCCGGTTGACTTCTGGAACGATCCGGACGGAGCGCGCTCCCGTGCCGCCTATTTCGAGCCCATCCCGGGCTTCTTGTGCCACGGCGACTTT
>JAATGI010000040.1 GCA_015654725.1 Rhodospirillales bacterium | reverse complement strand
CGGCGGAAGCGTGTCGCCGCCGACAACAAGGGCGACATCACCCCCTATCTGCCGGCCATCCCCCGTGAGAAGAACGGCAAGCGCATCGCCCTGATCGGCGCCGGCCCGGCCTCTTTGACGGTCGCCCGCGACCTCCTGCCACTCGGCTATCACTGTGTGATGTTCGACGGCGATGAGAAAGGCGGCGGCATGATGCGCTCGCAGATACCGCGCTTCCGCCTGCCCGAACGGGTGACTGACGAAGAGGTCGATCTGATCCTCGAGATGGGCATAGAGACGCGTTTCGGGGAACCCGTCCGCAGCTTCAAAGCATTGCTCGCCGAGGATTGGGACGCTGTATTCGTCGGCTGCGGCGCGCCGCGCGGGCGCGATCTCGACATCCCCGGACGCCAGGAGGCAGCAGCCAATGTCCACATTGGGATCGACTGGCTGTCTAGCGTCTCGTTCGGTCATATCAACAAGATCGGGCGCCGCGTCGTCGTCCTCGGCGGCGGCAACACGGCGATGGATTGCTGCCGATCGTCGCGCCGGCTCGGCGGCGAGGAGGTCACCGTCGTCGTGCGCAGCGGCTTTGACGAAATGAAGGCCTCGCCCTGGGAAAAAGAGGACGCCAAGCATGAAGGCATCCCGATCCTGAATTTCCTGGTGCCGAAGGCGTTCCTTCACGACCACGGCAAGCTCACTGGCGTGCGCTTCGAGAAGGTGGCGGCGAAATACGACGACAAGGGCCGGCGCGATCTGGTGCCGACCGGCGAGCCGGATGTCGACATGCCCTGCGACGATGTCCTAGTCGCGGTCGGGCAGGAAAATTCCTTCCCTTGGATCGAGCGCGATATCGGCTTGGAGTTCGATCGCTGGGGCATGCCCAAGGTCGATCCCAAGACCATGCAGGCGACCATCCCGAACGTGTTTTTCGGCGGCGACGCGGCGTTCGGGCCGAAGAACATCATCTGGGCGGTCGCGCACGGCCATGACGCCGCGATCTCGATCGACAAGCTCTGCCATGGCGAGGACATCGCGCGTCGTCCGCCGCCCACCGTGAATCTCGTCAGCCAGAAGATGGGCATTCACGAATGGAGCTATGACAACGACGTGGCGCTCGACAAGCGCTATCGCGTGCCGCTGCGCGAGCTTGGCGTCGCCTTGAAGGACATCAAGGTCGAGGTCGAGCTCGGCTACGATCAAGCGCTCGCTTTCCGCGAGGCCGAGCGCTGCTTGAATTGCGATATCGAGACCGTGTTCACGACGCCGCTGTGCATCGAATGCGATGCCTGCGTCGATATCTGCCCGATGGATTGCATCACCTTCACCGATGACGGCGAGGAGAACGAGGTGCGCCGCCGGCTCGAGGCGCCGGCGCTCAATCGCGGCCAAGATCTTTATGTCTCCGGCACGCTCAAGACCGGCCGGGTGATGTTCAAGGACGAGGATGTCTGCCTGCATTGCGGGCTGTGCGCGGAACGTTGTCCGACCGGCGCCTGGGACATGCAGAAATTTTATCTCGAACCCGCGCAAGCAGGACCGCAATGCCGCAGCCGATAACCGGGATCAACGACTTCGTCGTCAAGTTCGCCAACGTCAACGGCTCGGGTTCGGCGAGCGCCAACCTGTTGTTCGCGAAGTCGGTGCTGCGCATGGGCGTTCCCGTCGCGACGCGCAACATCTTCCCCTCCAATATTCAGGGCCTGCCGACCTGGTACGAGGTGCGGGTCTCGGGCAAGGGCTATATCGGCCGGCGCGGCGGCGTCGATCTGATGGTGCCGATGAATCCGCAGACCTGGGACCAGGACATCGCCGAGATCGAACCGGGCGGCTACGTGTTCTACGATTCGAGCCGGCCGATTCCGGCGTCGAAGTTCCGGCCCGACATCAACATCATCGGCATGCCGCTGACCGAGATCGTCAACGCCGCCTATACCGACGCGCGCCAGCGCCAGTTGTTCAAGAACATCATCTATGTCGGCGCGCTGTGCGCGCTGCTCGACATGGACGTCAAGGTTATCGAGCAATTGATCGGCCAGCAGTTCAAGGGCAAGGCCAAGCTGATCGAGCCCAATCTCCACGCCCTCCATATGGGCCGCGACTACGCGCTCCAACATCTGACATGCCCGCTCGGCATTCGGGTCGAGCGCGCCGACGCGGTCGGCGACCGCATCTTCATCGACGGCAACAACGCGGCGGCGCTGGGCGCGGTCTATGGCGGCGCCACCTTCGCCGCCTGGTACCCGATCACGCCGTCCTCGTCGCTGGCCGAGGCGTTTCAGAATCATTGCCGGCGCTTTCGTACCGACAAGGCGACCGGCAAGGCGCGCTACGCGATCGTTCAGGCCGAGGACGAGCTCGCCTCGATCGGCATGGTCATCGGCGCGGCCTGGAACGGGGCGCGCGCCTTTACCTGCACCTCGGGTCCCGGCATTTCGCTGATGCAGGAATTCTTGGGCCTCGCCTATTTCGCCGAAATTCCGGCGGTGGTGTTCGACGTGCAGCGCGGCGGGCCCTCGACCGGCATGCCGACGCGCACCCAGCAGGCCGATCTTTTGTCCTGCGCCTATGCCAGCCATGGCGACACCAAGCATGTGATGCTGTTCCCCTCGGGGCCGAAGGAGGCGTTCGAGATGGGCGCCTTGAGCTTCGATCTCGCCGACCGGCTTCAGACGCCGATTTTCGTCATGCTCGATCTCGATATCGGCATGAATGAATCGCTGTGCGAGCCGCTCCAATGGGACGACACGCGGCGCATGGATCGCGGCAAGATCATGACCGCCGAGATGCTGGAGGCGGGGCACGATTTCGGCCGCTATCTCGATGTCGATGGCGACGGCATTCCCTATCGCACCTTGCCGGGCGCGCATCCGAAGCGCGGCGCCTATTTCACCCGCGGCACCACCAAGGACCGTTACGCGCGCTACAGCGAGGAAGGTCCGGTCTATGTCGACAATGTCGACCGGCTCCTGAAGAAATTCGCCACCGCCAGGAATCTGGTGCCGAAGCCCGAGCTGCAAGAAGGCAAGCAGCCCGCCAAGGCCGGCGTCATTTATTTCGGCTCGACCGCGCCGGCGATGCGCGAGG
>JAATGI010000354.1 GCA_015654725.1 Rhodospirillales bacterium | reverse complement strand
GGTCCAGCCGCGAACCGATGCGGCGACGCAACCTATCGAGGACCCGACCATCGTTTGGAATGAGACCGAGGCGCCGTTCACCGACGTAGCTTCGATCCGTATCCCCACGCAGACCTTCGACACCGAGGCCCAACAGACCTTCTGCGAGAACCTGTCCTTCACGCCGTGGCATGCGCTGCCGGCGCAGCGACCGATCGGCGGCATCAACCGCCTGAGGAAAGCCGTCTATGAGGTGATTTCCGAGTTGCGCCACAAACTGAACCAGGCGCCGCGGGTCGAACCGACGGGGAACGAAACCTTTAACTGAGTATGCGGCGCGGCACATCGGCGGCCGAGAATCGAAGAGGGCGGCAATGAGCAAGGGGTGGCAGTCGGTTCTGATCGCGGGAACGGCCCTGACGGTCGCGGCGGGCGCCTTCGCCGAGGCGGACACGCCGACGAAGTTCGTCGCCATCGACCAGAATATCGATCCGGCGACGCTTACACGGTATCACCACACCGATCAGGGCACGCGGCTCTTTCCCGCGGCATGGCTGGCCGCGATCGAGAAGGCGGACGGCAGCGCCAAGTTCATGAACGCCGAGAATCTGCGGCGGCTCGGCTTTCTGGTCGACAATGTCGTTGTCGACAAGATGAATCCGTTTGGTTGGCCCCTCGGTTTCACGGTCAGCGATCCGAAGACGACCGGTGGCATCCCGGTCGCAGGTTTCACCTGCGCGCTCTGTCACACCGGCCAGATCGAGTACAAGGGTACCGCCGTCCGGATCGAAGGCGGGCAGGCGATGATCGATCTTCCCGGCTTTATCGATGGCTTGTTCGCAGCGTTTGCCGCCACGGCGAAGGACCCGTCGCGGCAGGCGCGCTTTTTTGCCGACGCGATCAAGGCGGGCTATCCCACCGACCGGATCAAGTCGGATTTCGAGGCCGCCGGTTTCGGCCGGGCCGCCGCGCCCGGCACCACGCTCTTCCAGCTTGAAACCGGCCGTGGGCGCCTCGACGCGGTGCAGGGCATTGCCAATCAGGTTTTCGCCAGTGACCTGATGGTGCCGACCAACGGCAAGAGTCTCGATGCGCCGGTCAATTTTCCTTATCTCTGGGACATCTGGCGGCTGAGTTGGGTCCAGTACAATGGCTTCCTGCCACCGCAAGCGACCTCGCGGAACATCGGCGAGGTTCTCGGCAGCAGAGGGGAAGCCCATCTCGTCGACCGCAAGACCGGCGCGCTCAACCCCGAACCGCTGCGTTGGCAAACCTCGATCCAGCTCGACAACATTGTGTGGATGGAGAAAACGCTGGAAAGCCTCCACGCTCCCACCTGGCCGGCGGATGTGCTCGGTCCGATCGATCGGGCCAAGGCGGCGCGCGGCCGGGAATTGTTCGTCGCCAATTGCGCCGGCTGCCACGGCATCAAGGAACTGCCCGATGGCAATTGGGACGTGGCCGTCGTCTCGCTCAAGCATATCGGCACCGATCCGGGTCAGGCGACTAATTGGGCCGGGCGCACCTACGACGCGTCGAAACTCGGCCTGAGCGCGGAAACGGCGGCTTTCAACGGCCTCGATATCGCCGTCAACGCCATTCGCAAACAACTCTATGCCGACAACAACACGCCCGTAGCCGAGCAGGAGCCTGACGTTCATTTCGAGGCGCCGTGCGGCTACAAGGCGCGCCCCCTTATCGGCGTCTGGGCGACACCGCCCTTCCTGCATAATGGTTCGGTCAGGACGGTCTACGACCTGCTCAGCGACACGCGCCCCGCCAAGTTCAATTCCGGCGGCCGCGAATACGATCCCGTCCATCTCGGCTATACGGACGATCCGGGTCCCGACTCGATCGTTCTCGATACCTCGGTTCCCGGCAACAGCAATGCCGGCCATTGGTGGACCGACGACACCTCGCGTCCGGGCAGGATCGGCCCGAAATTGGCCGATGCCGACAAATTCGCCATCATCGAATTCCTCAAGGCGGCGAATTACGATAATTATCCGTCCGTAAAGCGGGCCAAGCCGGCGGCGTTGCCGTGCCAAGACGACAAGAATTGGGCGCGCAACATGTCGGCGCCGGCGGCGAAATAGCGACCGCCTTCGCGCCGAGACGAATACCTCGTCTCAATTTGCCGCCGCGAGCTCCTGCTTCACCTGACGCAGCAGGCGCTCGGCCTCGGAGCCCTGAATCTTCATGATGTCGTCCTGGTATTTCAACAGCACGCCGAGCGTGTCGTTGATCGCCTCGGGCGTCAGCGCCAAGACATCGAGCTGCGACAGCGCGTGCGCCCAATCGATGGTTTCGGCGACGCCGGGCAGCTTGAACAAATCCTTCATGCCGCGCAGCTTCTGCACGAACGCGACCACTTCCCGGCTCAGGCTCTCGGCCGCGGTCGGCGCCTTGAGGCGAAGAATTTCCAACTCGCGTTGCGCGTTCGGATAATCGACCCAGAAATAGAAACAGCGCCGTTTCAACGCGTCGTGAATCTCGCGCGTCCGGTTGGAGGTGATGATCACGATCGGCGGATGTTCGGCCTTTACCGTACCGATCTCCGGAATCGTGATCTGGAAATCCGACAGAGTTTCGAGGAGATAGGCCTCGAACGGTTCGTCGGTGCGGTCGAGCTCGTCGATCAGCAATACCGGCGGGCCGGCGATATCGGGTTCGAGCGCCTGCAGCAGCGGCCGTTTGATCAGGAAACGGTCGGAGAAAATATTCTCCTCGACCGTGTCGCGGCTTTCGCGGTCGCTTTCGGCGAGCCGGATTTCGATCATCTGGCGCGAATAGTTCCACTCATAAACCGCCGAGGCGACATCGAGGCCCTCATAGCATTGCAGCCGGATCAGCCTGCGGCCCAGCGTCTCCGCCAAAACCTTGGCGATCTCGGTCTTGCCGACGCCGGCCTCGCCTTCGAGGAACAAAGGCCGTTTGAGGCTCAATGCGAGATAGACCGCGGTCGCGAGACTGCGGTCGGCGATATATTGGCCTTTACCAAGAAGGGCGAGCGTTTCGCTCACCGAAGCGGGCAGGGCAGGCATGATTTGTTCGGAACTCGATATCGGGAGGGATAAGGCGCGGTAGAATAGCGGTTAGACCGGGTGAAATAAACCAGTGGTTGGAGGACAGATGAAGATTATCAGAGCCGCGTTGTTGGTCATCGGCGTTCTCGCGGTCGTGACCGGGCTGGTTTGGCTCGGGCAGGGGACCGGATATTTCCCTTATCCGCGTACCAGCTTCATGATTGACCAGATGCCGTGGGCGTATCGCGGTATCGTCCTCGCGGTCGCGGGTGTCGTCGCGATGTTCGTGTCGCGGCGCATTTGACGGCGGCGGTCCGGTTAATTCTCGCGGCTCTGCTTATCGATATCTTTGAGGATGTCCTTCAAGCGGCCATGCGGGCCGAATTGCCAAGTGCCGCCATATTCGAGGTCGTCGACCCGCCAGCCGGCGTGCGTGAGAATTATATGGAGCCGGTCCGTCCAGACAAAGTCGGCGGTTTTGCCCTGTGACTTGTCGACGAGATGGAGCGTTGCCGCGCATACCGCCATGTCGGGCTTGGCGTCGCACGAGATCGGGCCGACCGACGATGCGCCCTCGGCCTCGGAGCTGAACAGATCGCCTTCGTACAGCGGCGGCACGGGATCGCGTTCGTTTTTCTTGGCGTAGCGTGCCTCGGCTTGGTCGGCGAGCGCCAGCAATGAAAACAGCTCATCCGTCAACACCGGTTTGAACTTGGCGCGGTGCCGCGCGTCGGGCACGTCCATGACATGGAGCTTCAGGTAGATTTTATAAAACGCCGCGGCAGCGGCATCGGGCGTGGAGAACGTTTCGCCCGCGAACGCTGGGAAAAAGACGACGGACGACAGACAACAGATTAAAGATAATAGGCGGGCGACGCCGAAGCGGGTCGTCATCTGTCCTCCGTCTTTCGTCCTCCGTCCTCTGTTATCCGGCCTTCGCCACCGCGCGGCGCGCCATCACGCCGATGAGATGGGCACGGTATTCGCTCGAAGCGTGAATATCCGAATTGAGTCCATCGGGCTTAACGGCGAGAGCCTTGAGCGCGTCGGGATTCCAGGATTTCGCCAGCGCCGCCTCGGCTTCTTTCCAACGAAATGCGCCCGGCCCGGCGCCGGTAACGGCGACGCGCACATTCCCCCCGGTCTTGGCGACAAACACGCCGACAATGGCGTAGCGCGAGGCGGGATTGGGAAACTTCATATAGGCGGCCTTCTCCGGAATCGGGAAGCTCACCGAGGTTACGATCTCGTCCGCCCCGAGCGCGGTTTCGAACAGGCTCTTGAAGAAATCGTCGGCCGCGATCTTGCGCTTGGTGGTTGTGATCGTCGCGTTGAGCGCGACCACGGCCGAAGGATAGTCCGCCGCCGGATCGTTGTTCGAGATCGAGCCGCCGATGGTGCCGCGATTGCGCACCGCCGGATCGCCGATATGGGAAGCGAGGTCGGCCAGCGCCGGAATCGCGCTCTTCACCTCGGACGAATTGGCGACATCGATATGCTTGGTCATGGCGCCGATGACGACGGCATTGCCGTCGCGCTTGACGCCCTTCAACTCGGCGATACCGCCGAGATCGATGAGGACCGAGGGCTTGGCGAGGCGCTGCTTCAAGGTCGGGATCAGCGTCATGCCGCCCGCAACCAATTTGGCGTCGCCGTCTCCGGCGATCGCCTTGACCGCGTCGGCGACGCTCTTGGGTCGGGAATAGTCGAAATTATACATGGGTTCGCTCCCTCGATAGCTTGTGTTCAGGCCGCCGCGTGGGGGTGCGGGCTCCTGAGGATATAGGCGTGAATCTGGCCGGGCCGGTTGAGATCGTCGACGTAATGCCCCTTGCCGGTGAGGAAGCGGAAATCTTCCTTGCGGCGAACCGGCGCGCCGATCGCGACGGCCGCCATCAGCGGGCTCCCGCCATCGCCTCCGCGCCGGCTTTGATCGCCTTGACGATGTTGTGATAGCCGGTACAGCGGCAGATATTGCCTTCGAGCCACTCGCGGATGTCGTGCTCGGTCGGATTCTTGTTCTTGTGGGCGAGGTCGACCGCGCTCATCACCATTCCCGGCGTACAGAAGCCGCATTGCAGGCCATGGTGCTCCCGGAACGCCGCCTGCATCGGATGCAATTCGCTGCCGTTGGCGAGGCCCTCGATCGTGAGCACGTTCGCGCCCTCGGCCTGAACCGCCAAGAGCGTGCAGCTCTTCACCGAATTGCCGTCGACATGAACGACGCAGGCGCCGCACTGGCTGGTGTCGCAACCGACATGGGTGCCGGTCAGACCCAGCTGCTCGCGAAGCAACTGGACGAGCAAAGTGCGGTTCTCGACCTCGGCGGTCGCCTTCTTGCCGTTCACGGTCAAAGTCACGGAGGGCATGGCGTAATTCCCTTCTGTATATAGCGTTTTGCTAGATGTTTTCGTTGGCCGCGAGTTTCCTCAACCGGCTCGGTCCGGTCAAGTCGCGATAACGGTCGGTCGTGTCTCAGTCTGAAATTAGCTAAGAAACCGCCAATGGCGATGCGACGTTCGGGTCGCGATCAGGTAAAAAAGTAGAGGATGATGGCGACGATCACGACCAGCGCCGCGACCCAGGCCCAAGGCGGGACGCGCGTTCCCGATGTCGCGGCGTCGGGTGGAGCGGCCGGCGCCGCGTTGGACGCGGCGGATGATGCGGTCGCGACCGCAGGCGCGGGTTCCGCCACTGCCACCGCCGCGGCGAAGCGGCTGAAAAATTCGTCCGCCATCTTGCGCGCGGTGCCGTCGATCAGGCGCGAGCCGATTTGCGCGAGCTTGCCGCCGATCTGCGCATCGACCTTGTAAGTGAGGAGCGTACCGGCGCCGTCGTCAGCGAGATGCACCGTGGCGCCACCCTTGGCGAAACCGGCCGCGCCGCCGGTGCCTTCGCCGCTGATGCGGTAGCCGTTGGGCGGATCGAGCTCGCTGAGCGTCACCTTGCCGGAAAAATGCGCCGAAACCGGTCCGACCTTGGCGGCGACCTTTCCAGCCATCTCGGTATCGGACAATTTCTCAAGGCTCTCGCAGCCCGGGATCGCCGCCTTCAACACCTCCGGATTATTGAGCGCCTCCCACACCTTCTGGCGCGGCGCCGCGATCCGGTATTCGCCGGTCATGTCCATAGGCGGATGCCTCCTCGTTCTTGCGGCAGAAGCTATCGCGCGGCCCGGTCCCCGGCAAGCAATCGAATACCATTCCTTGACATTGGCGGCGCGCGGCCCCAATTAGGGAGTGCTTATCTTTCTCGCGATCGCGCGACGATGCACCGTGGATCATGTTCCGGTGCGCTGGCATTTCGAGATTCTCACCCGATAACAATGGCACCCCGTCGCGTGCGGGGCAGGCCGATAACCAAAGGGTTGGCGGTGCAATTCGCGCCGCGAATGTGAATCGTCCAGCCGTATTCGAAAGCAAAAATCTAGTGACTGCTACCTTTTCCGATCTCGGCCTTATCGAGCCGATCCAACGTGCGCTCATCGCCGAAAACTACCGGCAACCGACGCCGATCCAAGCGCAAGCCATTCCCCATCTT
>JAATGI010000187.1 GCA_015654725.1 Rhodospirillales bacterium | reverse complement strand
GGGGGCCACGGTCGAGGCTATTTTGGACGAGGCGCCGTTCCGCGCCGCCATGCTCGGCTATGGCGAGCGCGTGCTGTCGGTATCGATCGTCACCTCGCTGGTCGCCTCGCTGCTGTTGTATTTCAGCTTGCGCTGGCTCGTCGTATCGCGGCTCCGGCGTCTCACCGCCAGCATGATCGCGTTTCGCGACGATCCGGAAGACGCCGCCAATATCGTGCGCCCGTCGCGCGCCCGCGACGAGATCGGCCTGGCCGAGCGCGAACTCGCCCAGATGCAAGAAACCGTGCGCGGCGCGTTGCGCCAGAACGAGCGTCTCGCGGCGCTCGGCACCGCGGTCAGCAAGATCAGTCACGATCTCAAAGGCGCCCTGAGCGTGGTTCGGCTTCTTTCCGACAGCCTCGCCAATAGCGAGGTGCCGGAAGTGAAGCGGGTCATGCCCAACTTGATCGGAGCCATCGACCGCGCCGTGGCGCTGTGCGTCGGCACCCTCGGCTATACCCGCGAGGGCGCGGCGCCATTCCATGTTCAGGAGTTCGCGCTGAAGCCGCTGGTCGCCGAACTCACGCCGGTGATCGAGAATGGCGGGCGGGCGCCGGGCGCGCCGCCGGCCGGGCCGCCGCGCCTGGTCAACGAAGTGCCGGAGGCCTTGATGCTGCGCGCCGACCGCGATCAATTCTTCCGCGTGCTGTTGAATCTCGCGCACAACGCCTGCGAGGCCGGCGCCAATCGCATCCGGGTGGCGGCGGC
Source organism: Rhodospirillales bacterium (assembly GCA_015654725.1). Taxonomy (GTDB): domain Bacteria; phylum Pseudomonadota; class Alphaproteobacteria; order ATCC43930; family CGMCC-115725; genus JAATGI01. The sequence goes on along the minus strand of JAATGI010000187.1, from coordinate 13,400 downwards.
GCAAGAGGGCGAACGCGTCGTCATCGCCATGGAAGATGACGGGCCGGGCTTGGCACCCAAGGCGCGCGACAATCTGTTCCGGCCCTTCGCCGGCTCGGCGCGCCCCGGCGGTATCGGGCTCGGCCTCGCCATCGCGCGCGAGATTCTACGCGCTCATGGCGGCGACATCGTGCTCGGCCATTCGGGTGCCACCGGCACGATGTTCCGATTGAGCTTGCCGGCTTAGGCGGCCGTTCAGGTTAAAAACTCACAATCCGTCACCCCGGCGAACGCCGGGGTCCAGAGCAACATCTCGTCACTCGCCCTGGGTCCCCGCTTTCGCAGGGACGACGGAAAATTTGATTCGATTCGGCGCGATCCGGCGCCAGCTTAACCGCAGCTTGCCTCGAGGGCCGGTTCCTTGCCGATCGGCGCGGGCGGAGCGTTCCGCCGCTGCATCAGGTTTTGTGCCACCATGCCGACCGCCATCGCGGCCACGAACAGAATGACGCCGGGCGCGCCGGTCGAGAGATCGGCGATGGCTGGGCCGGGGCAAAAGCCGATCAGGCCCCAGCCCGCGCCGAACAATACGGCGCCCGCGATCAACGGCGTGTCGATCGCGGTCTTGGTCGGCCACAGGCTTTGCGCCGCGAAGACCGGCGTGGCGCGCCGCCGCGCCAGGATGAAGCCGAAAAAGGCGACGACCAGCGCCGCCGCCATCACGATCGCGAGGCTCGGATCCCAATCGCCGAAAATATCGAGAAAGCCCTGGACCTTTTGCGTCTCGGTCATGCCCGAGATCAAGAGACCGCCGCCGAAAATCAGGCCGGCGACCAGCGACGACAGAATGGCTTTCATAGCGAGACTCCGATGACATGACGGATGACGGTCACGACCACGATGGCCGTGACCATGAAAACGATGGTTGCCGCGATCGAGCGGGTCGAGAAGCGCGCGATGCCGCACACGCCATGGCCGCTGGTGCAGCCGCCGCTCCAGCGCGTGCCGTAGCCCACCAGCAGGCCGCCGACCGCGATCACGCCCCAGCTCGCCGGCAACACCGGATGCGGCAGGTCGAAACCGACGGTGCTCAAGAGCAGCGGCGCCGCCACGAGCCCGACCAGGAAGGCGATCTCCCACGGCCATTCGCTGCGCCGAAACACCAGAAAATCGCCAAGCACGCCGCTGATGCCGGCCTGGCGGCCGTTGAACAGCATCAACAGCGCCACCGAAAGTCCGATCAGGCCGCCGCCGATGGCGGCGGAGATCGGCGTGAAAGACGTCATGGCTTATCTCCTTGAGGCGGATGGTCGGCGTATTTGTCCCAATGATCCGAAATTTCGTTCACCACGCGGCTGCCGACGCGATAGGCCGCCGTGAGCGACGGGATGAACGCCGAATAGCCGCCCGAGTTTTCGTGGGTCAGGCTTTGCAGGGCGGTCTCGCCGGGATACTGCATCGAATAATTGCTGGCGGTGCGCAGCACCAGCGCGCGCGTGACATCGACGCGGCCGGCCCTGGTCAGCCACGTCAGTGCCTGCAACGTGCCGGTATCCTCCATCGCCGTCATGGCAAAATGACCGGCGCCGCCGCTCCAATACGCGACCCATTTCTCGGCCCATTCGTTCATGAGCTTGCCGTGCCAGAAATTCTGGCCCGACAGATCGTCGCCCTTGAGGACGAAGGGCGGCTTTTGCGCTTGCGGATAGCCGACATATTTCGCGCGCAGCCGTTGCAGCGCCTCGCCGTCATCGAGCTTGGTGTCGCGCGTCAGGCCGTAGGCCCAATTCACCAGCGCCGGATCGAGACGATAGGCGGCGCCGCCATTATCCGCGGCGGGCGGCGCGTCGTAAGGCCGCTTGCGGTTGAGCGGGATTTTGCCGGTCGGCCAATCGGGCGGCATTTCGCGGGCATCGATCTCGTGGCCGAGATCGGCATCGACCACCCATTCGGCCCAGGCCGCCGAGCCGAGCGAGGCCATGTTCGGATCGACTCCGGCGATCCCCGCCACCAGCCAATAGGCTTTGCGCAGATCGAAGCGCGGATCCATGCCCAGCGCCATGATCGACGAGGCCGAGCGCGCGGTGCCAACGCCCGTAACGATAGCGAGCACGCCCTTATCGGGATTGTAGCGCAGATGGCGATAGCCCTGCGGAAACTCGAGCGTCTGTGGCAGCGGGAATTTCTCGACCCAGTTCTGGAACTCGCCGGGCGTGTCGCCGGTGTCTTGGCCGACCTCGAACATGGTCACGACCACGACCCGAATCGGGATCGGCGGCTGCGCCTGCGCGGCGGCCAAGAGCGGGAAGCCGCCAAGGCAGCTCGCAACGATCCCGGCGGCGACCATATTACAAAATAAACTGTGTAAATTTATCCTAATGCCCATAAACGGAATGTAATAGTTCGGGGCAAGCGGCGCTAGAGCGATCGTGGCCGCGTCAGTCGAGTGCCAGCACCTGCGCCTTGAGATAGGCGCTTTCGGGCAGGAACGGATGCACCGGATGGTCGGGTGCCGCGCCCGAACTCAGCACGACGCGGCCCGCGCGTCCGGCATCGTGGAGGCCGCGCCGCACCGAATCGGCGAAGTCTCCCACCTCGACATTGTGCGAGCAGGAGGCGATGAAGAGGAAACCGCCGGGCGCGACAACGGTCGCCGCGAGCCGCGCCAGCTTGCGATAGCCGCGCAGGCCAGGCCCCAAATCCTTGCGCGATTTGACGAAGGCGGGCGGGTCGGCGATCACGATGTCGAAGCGCCTGCCCGACGCGCCCATGCGTTCGAGCGCCGCGAAAACCTCCTCGCGTTCGAAGCGGCAAATCGTCTCGACCCCGTTGGCCTCGGCCGCCTGGCGCGCCAGCGCGAGCGCGGGCGCGGAACTGTCGATGCCAAGCACGTCCTTGGCGCCGGCGCGCGCCGCCGTAATCGCGAAGCCGCCGGCGAAGCAATAGAGATCGAGCACGCGCGCGCCGGGGGCCAAGGCCGCCATGATGCGGCGATTGTCGCGTTGATCGAAGAACCAGCCGGTCTTCTGCCCACCCAGCGGATCGATGACGAAGCGGGCGCCGTTCTCTTCGATGTCGATCGGCGCCGCCAACTCGCCGATCAGGCGCTGTTCCAGGGCCAGGCCTTCAAGGGCGCGCGCGGCGCTGTCGTTGCGCAGCACCATGGCGCGCGGCCTCAAGAGCCGCTGGCAGGCGCCGAGCAGCTCGGTTTCGAGCCGCGCCAGTCCGGCGGTGTTGATCTCGAGCACCAGCACGTCGCCGAAACGGTCCACCACCAGGCCCGGCAGGCCGTCGGCCTCGGCATGGACGAGGCGATAGAACGGCTTATCGTAAAGCCGTTCGCGCAGATGCAGCGCGGTGCCGAGCCGCGCCAGGAAAAAAATCTCGTCGATGCGCCGGCCGGCATCGCGGTCCAGGAGTCGCGCGCTCACCAGCGGGTGCGGATTGAACATGGCGACGCCGAGCGCCGCGCCGTCGGCGGGCTTGAGCGTGACCAGCGTGCCGGGCGCCAGCGCCTTTGCCGCGGCGTCCATCGCGATCTCGTTGGAATAGACCCAGGGATGGCCGTGCGCCGCGCGCTTATGCGCGCCGGGCAGCAGCGACACCGCCGGGCGGGACGCGGGATCGTCGGTCATGGCGCGACTTTAGTCGGCCGTCGACCGAAAGGGTATGACGCGACTCTCCGGGTCATGAACGCCGCGCGCGAGACGCTTAAGGAGCGTCATTCCGATTGGTGATTCGGTGGCGAAGGCAAACAACAACCCCAATAGCGTTCCGGCGACGCGCCACCACAATAGTTCAAACGCGAACCAGACTGCGGCGCGGATCAAGACTTGCGGCGTGTCGGGCAAGGCCAACACGCCAACATCGACCAGGTGGACCAGCGAGTAGCGCCACATCAGCGCTATCATCGCGACTGTCGTGAACCGATAGCGGGTCCCGCCTTCCGCGCGCATAAGCGTCAAAAGTCCGGGGAAAGTCAGAAGGAAAAAGATGCCGCGATACTCGGGGTTCTCCCCGGCGTAAAAGCAGGAAACGATCAAGACCGCTCCGGCTACCAACAACGGCGCCTCCGGCCCTGATAAATTAGCAAGACCGGCGCGGTTTTCGGGGCGCGCCTCCGTAAGGGCCTGGCGGAAGCTGCTTAGATATAAAACGATCAGGAATAGCCAGAGCAGTTTTGCTGGAATCCAGGCAAGCGCGGGATCGGAAGCGAGTATCGGGGCCAACATCGACTGCATACCTCGGGGCAGATTGATCGCACCGAAGCCCCATAGCTGCTGAGACGTCAGTCGCGGCGGCGTGGCGCTCCACGCCTCAGCCAATTCAGAGCCGTAGGTCGCCAGGAAAAGCGCGATGAGCACCGCCGCCGCGGCACAGACCGCGATCAGACGGCGCGGCTTCTCGCGCAGCGCCAGCAGCAATAGGACGACGGGATAGAATTTGAGACAAGCGGCGAGAACCACGACGAGATAGGCCGCCCAACGCGCTGCCGGTCCGCGCACAATCAAATATCCGGCCGCGATCGCCAGAGCGAAAATTAAGACATCGATATTGCCGCGCTCGACCGCGAGCACGGTCGTGGTGGACAGAGCCGCCAGTGCCATAAACACTCCATCGCGAAATCCGCGCGGCGCGGGCAGGCTCGCCACTGAGCCGATCATGACCAGGCCAAGTCCGATCCCGATCCAGTCGGTGGCGCGCGAGGTGAGGCCGAGGCGGGCGGCTTCGAGGAGCAGCGGCGAATAATCGTAAGGACGACCATAAGGATCGCACGGGTCGACGATGAAGGGATTCAAACCCAAACGCTGACAGTCGATGGCCGAGAGAATGAAGCGCGTGTCGATAAAGGGCAGCGGGTAGGGTCCCAAGCTCCACCAATTCAGCGTCGCGACGTAGGAGTCGGGTTGTTCGCGGAAGAGGAAGACGAAGAGCGCCAGGACGCCGCCGCCGCCAAGGGTAACCGAAATTCGCCAGGCCGGCGGCTTCGTCATCGTGTTGTCTCGTTCCCGGTTGCTTATGACGTTTCTGGCGCGCCGATGTATCTAAGCGCGCCAAAACGCTCGGCGAACATCTTACCGATCGGTGATTCGGCAAGAAACGCGAGCAAAATCCCAAGCAGCGTTACGATGACGAGCCACCAGACCAACTCAAGCCACAGCCAAACCGAGGCGAGGATCACGACTTTCAACGCCCCGGGCAGCCCGGACGGAAGCACCAAGGCCATCGCGGCTTTGGAGAAGAAATTGCGCCACATCAATATCGGGGCGGCAATTGCGGCGAAGCGATATCGGGCGGTCCCGCCCTCGGCCCACCCAAGCATGTATAGCCCGGGCAGCGTCAAAATGAGAAAAATGCCGCGATACTCGGTGCTCTGCCCCGAAAAAAAACACGCCACGATCAAAGCCGCACCGGCGATCAGCAGCAGCATCGGCTGAGTCGGCAAGGCAAAAAGCCGCGCTCGGCCGTCCGCGGAACGCGCCGCGACGACAGCGCGGTGACAAACGGCAAGCGCGAGCGGGGCCAACAACATCCATCGTAGCACGCGGAAAATCCAGGCCGGCGCCGAATAGGACGCAAGGATCGGCGTCAGCATCGACTCGATCCCGCTGGGCAGGTTGATCGCGCCGAAAAAACCCCATAGCTGTTGCGACGACATTCGCGGCGGCGTGGCGTTCCACGCTTCGACGAGGTCAGCGCCGTAAACGGCCAGGTAAAGCGCAAAGAGCGCCGCCGCCACGGCTCCGACCGCAATCAGGCGGCGCGGCTTTTCGTGAATGACCAAGACGAGAAGGACGATGGGATAGAATTTGAGGCACGCGGCCAGAACCACCAAAAGATAGGCGAACCAACGCGCCGCCGACCCGCGCGCCGCCAAATAGCTGATCGCGACCGTGAGGGCAAAAATAACGATGTCGATATTCCCACGCTCAATGACCAGCGCCGTAATCAACGACACGTAGGCAAAAGCGGTGATCGTCGCCTCGCGAAATCCGCGCGGCGCCGGGAGGCAGGCCTGGGAGCCGACCATGACGAGACCCAGCCCGATCCCGATCCAATCGGTGGCGTGGGACGTCAGGCCCAGCCGCCCGGCTTCGAGGAACAAGGGCGAATAATTATAGGGTCGGTCGAGCAGGTCGCACGGATCGGCGATGAAGGGGTCGAACCCCAAATGCCGACAATCGATCGCGGACAGGATGAAATGCAAATCGAGAAACGGCGTCCAAAATGTCTCCTGGTTCCACCAGCCCATCACGGTGAAATACAGGTCGGGCCGTTCGCGGTTGAGAAAGGCGAACAGCGCCAGCAACATGGTACCGGCGAGCGCAACGTAGGTTCTCCAGGCGAGCGGCTTCATCGTCGAGTTGGCTCAGCTTCCGACTTTGGCGCCGACAGGATGCGACTGATCGGGTAACGAAAAGTAAACGCCCTAATCGCCATTGGCGGCGCCGTCGCGGCGGGAATCGGCGGCGCCTTCGAGGCCCTTGGCCGTGACCGCGATGCCATGCAGGCCGCTGGCATGCGGCCCGATTTTGACGTCATGCCCCCGCGCCTTGAGCCCGTCGGCGAGCGCATCGGCGCCGGGGCCGGCCTCGATTTCGGTGACGCCGTTGCGATTCCCGATATCGGGCAGATCGATCGCGGCTTGGAGGTCCCGATGCTGGTCCAGGACCTCGATCACGGTCTTGGTCACGTCCTCGATGATCGCCGGCCCGCCCGCCGAGCCGACCACCAGCCGCAGCGCGCCGGTGTGGTCGAATATAATAGTCGGCGACATGGCGCTCCTCGGCCGCTTGCCCGGCTCGACCCGGTTCGCCACCGGCTTGCCGTCGCGGTCGGGCAGGAACGAGAAATCGGTCAGCTCGTTGTTGAGGAGAAACCCGTCCACCATCACCCGCGAGCCGAACACATTCTCGATCGACACCGTCATCGACACCGCGTTGCCGTCGCGATCGACGATGGCGAGATGGCTGGTGGAAGGCAGTTCCGGCGAGGCGTTGTCGCCGCTCGCGGCATGATGTTCGGGCGGCTCGCCCGGCGCCACCGGCACGCCCGGATCGCGCGCGGGATCGATCAGCAGCGAGCGCTGACGCAAATAATCGCGGTCGAGCAAACCCGCGATCGGCGCCGTGACGAAATCGGTATCGGCGAGATAGCGGTCGCGGTCGGCGAAGGCGAGGCGCCCGGCCTCGGCGAAGAGATGGACGCCCGCGACCGAGGTCAGATCGAGCGCTTGCGGCGGAAAGCGCTCCAGCATCCCCAATAGTTCCAGCATCGTCACCGCGCCGGAACTGGGCGGGCCCATGCCGCAAATCCGGTAATCGCGATAAGCCCCGCACAGCGCCACGCGTTCCTTGGCGCGATAGGCGGCGAGGTCGCCGGCCGCGAGATCGCCCGGCGGCGACGCGCTCGCCACCGCGCGCACGATGTCCCGCCCGATCGCGCCGTCATAAAGCGCATCGGCGCCTTGCGCCGCGATGGTTTCGAGCGTCGCCGCCAGCGCCGGATTCTTGAGGATGCTCCCGGTCGGCCACGCCGCGCCGTTGGCGTCGTAAAAATATCCCCTGGCCGAATCCGAATGCGGCAAATAGGGGTCGCGCGCCAGCAGCAGGTGAAGCCGGTCTGAGACCGGGAAACCGTCGCGGGCGAGCGCGATCGCCGGCGCGAACAGCTCTTTCCAGGCGAGCCGGCCATGCTCGCGATGGGCGAGCGCCAGCATGCGCAGATAGCCCGGCACCCCGATCGAGCGGCCGCCGACCACGGCCGCGAAAAAATCGAGGGGCGTGCCGTCGGGCTTCAAGAAGCGGTCGGGCTTGGTCGCGGCGGGCGCGGTCTCGCGGCCGTCGAAGGTCGTGAGTTTGCGCGCCGCCGCGTCGTAAAAGACCAGAAACCCGCCGCCGCCCAGCCCCGAGGATTGCGGCTCGACCAGATTGAGCACGAGCGCGGTCGCAATCGCGGCGTCGATGGCGTTGCCACCTTGGCGCAGAATCGCGCGGCCCGCCTCGGCGGCCAGCGGATCCGCCGCCACCACCATGTCGTGCGCGGCGAACACCGCCGTCTTGGCCTCGCGGCCGGTGGCGCCTTCCGGGTTTTGCGCTGAAGCGGTTCGGGACAACAGCAGGATGAGCGCCGCCGCGACGGCGAACCCACGCGCGCGAAACATCGCGGTCAGCGGCGGCGGACGCTGGCGATCGGTGGCGCGAATTGCGGCTCGATGTCCCAGGGAAACAAAATCCAGGTGTCTTGGCTCACTTCGGTGACGAAGGTATCGACCATCGGACGGCCCGCCGGCTTGGCATAGATGGTGGCGAAATGAGCCTTGGGCAGCATTTCGCGTACTTTCCGGGCGGTGACGCCGGTGTCGACGAGATCGTCGACGATGAGAACGCCGGTGCCATCGCCCGCGACCGGCTTCAATACCGTGACCCGGCCCTGCTCGCGATCGTCATAGGAGGCGATACAGACTGTGTCGATGAGTCGCACATCGAGCTCGCGCGCGACGATGGCCGCGGGCACCAGCCCGCCCCGCGTCACCGCGACGATCTTTTCCCATGGCCCCAATTCGACGAGTCGCCATGCCAAGGCGCGGGCGTGGCGATGAAGCTCGTCCCAGGTGACCGGGAAATTCCTGGTATAGGTTACGCCGGTTTCAGCCGTCATCCGATCCGTCGCGGCCACTGGCTCAGCGGACGTAAATGTCGACTTCGCTGGTCTGGACGTTGCCGCTGGTCATCGAGGAGACCGCGATGCGATCGGCCGGCAGCCCCATCCGCGCGAGCGAGCGCATGACGTTTTCGGCGTTGCGCCTGGCCTCGTCGGCGCGAATCGTCATCTGCGGGCCGGAGGCACCATTGGGCGACACCGCCACCAGATCGAACGTGGCATTGGGCCGGCGGTCGAGCGCGCGGCTGACGGCGGTATAAAGCGCCTGCTCGTACGGCACATTCGGCCGGTCGAAGCGGATCGTGACCAGCGGCCGGCGATCCGCGACCATCGTCGGCGGCGCGGAAGCATAGGCCGGCGATGAGCCGCCGAATGCCTGGGCCGACGCGGCTGTCGAGAAATTCTGGCCGTAGAGCTCGCCATTCTTGATGGCGAGGGCGAGCGTGGTGAGGTTGCGCCGCTCGTTGGAGATGTAATTATTCTGCCGTGTGATCTCGTCGGTCACCGAGCGCGACAAATCTTGAATGACGAGAATGTTGCCGTTGGTCGCGGTCTGCATCGCGTTGAGCTGGCGGTGATCTTCCTCCACCGCGCCCTGCAGCGAAAACGCGGCCTTGATATCCTCGAGGATATAGACGGCGAAGGCGAGATCGGTCGCGCTCTCGGTCGATAGCGTGCTGAGGCTGGCAAGGTCGTCGTTCATGTGGTCGAGCGCGCTTTGCGCCTGGTTGAACTGCCCGACCAACTGCGGATTTCCGGGGGTGGTGCCGACTTGGAGGCGGGAATTGATGCCGGCCACCACCGAGAAATAGGAATTGGCGTCGCCGGCGAGCGTTCCGCGCGCGCGCTGCAACTCGTCGCTGTGGCGATTGATGCTGTCGGACAATTTCTGCAATTCGGCGCGCAAATCCTGCACCTTCAGGCCGACGAACGTGCCGCTGTTGGCGCCCACGGCCGAGGGTTCCAAGGCCGCGACGCCATTCGCAGGCGGACTCACCGCCGCCGCGCTCTGCGGCGGGGGTGCGGGGACCGCCGAAATCGCCGACGCGGCCGGCGCCGATGCTGCTGGCGCCGCTGGCGCAGGCGCGGGGGTTGCGGGATCGGCCGCCGCGGAATTGTCGGGGAAATCGCCGGCATTGCCGCCGCCGCCGGTCACCGACGACCACATATCCTCGGTAAAATCGCAGCCGGACAAGGCAAACAGGCCCGCTATCGCCCATGCCAGCCCGGCAGCGCGCGCGTAACGAATCGGTGACGGCGGCTTTCTTTCGAATCCGGCCATGGCGCTTCCCGGGAACCCCCCACTGATATACGGGGCAAGCTGCGGATTATTTCGCACGGAGCCTGCGCTCGGATATTACGCAATGCAGTTTGCAGCGACAAGCCGATTCGCGCGGCCCGAGCAAATGCCGGCCGCCTTGCTTCGCCGCGCCGATGCCGTTAGCTTCGCGCCTCGCTTCGCGCCCGTAGCTCAACTGGATAGAGCACCAGACTACGGATCTGGGGGTTGGGAGTTCGAATCTCTCCGGGCGCGCCATTTGCCGTCGATCGGACACGCGAACCCCCGCGGATAGAAAACATGGCCGAACTTTCCATGGCCCGGCCGACGCAATGCCATCTGTGGCAAAATGAGAATGTGCGGCCCGAGGATCTCCGCGACGCGCTCCAGGTCATCGAGACCTGGACCGACGAGAGTCACCTGTCGAAACACCTGTGCCGGTGCAAGGGTTGCGGCCAACTCTATGTCGATGTCTGGTACGAATTGATCGATTGGGACGATGGCGACGACCAGACCCAAACGCTCTACATCCCGGTCGCATCCGAAGCGCAGATCGCGTTGGTGAAGGACGCGCTACCGCCGCCGCTGTCCCTCGATCTGCTCGGGTTTCACCCTCGCATCACCGAGCTTTGGCGGGACGGCGCGAGAAAATTCGCCTGGATCGGCAAGACCTGAGCGCGCCGCCCGCGCCGCCCCTGCTGTTGGGCCGCTATTCCGCGGCGACCCTCACCGCCTCGCGCTCGAAGCCGTGGCCGTGGAAGCGCCGGTAGTAGAGCCGCGCGAAGAAAAAGCTGGCGATCGCGCCCAGTCCCAACGGCACCACGAGGGTCATGTAGAAAGTCTGGATCGACATGCCGGTCGACAGCATGATGCCGGCGACCGACGGGCCGGCCACGGAACCGATCCGGCCCAGGGTGCCCGACCAGGCCGAGCCGGTGGCGCGCAGCGTGGTCGGATAGATCAGCGCGCCGGCGGCGTTGAGCGCGAATTGCAGGCCCAGCACGAAAAAGCCCGCGATCGCGACATCGATCATCGCCACGGTTTCGGATCCGGTGGTGTAGCCGATACTGCAAGCGAACGGGATCGCGATCAGGAACATGATGAAGACCGGCAGCAGCCCGATCTTGTCCACGGGTCGGGCCACGGCGAGACCGCCGACGGTGCCGCCGGTCTGGAACAGGGTCTGGAAATAGGGCGCGTCGGTCTTGAAGGCGGTGCTTGCCATCACGGTCGGCAGCCAGAAGGAAATGAAATAGAGCGACAGCACGCTGAACAGATTGATGATCCACAGCAGCGTCGTCAGCCCACCCAGACCGTCCTTGAACAGCAGCGCCGGCGATAGGTTTTTCGCCGGCTTTTCGTCCGTGACCACGAACCGAGTCTCGGAATCGAGCGCGAGCGCGGCATCGAGATTGCGCACGATCGCCCGGATTCGGGTAACGCTGCGGTCGCGCAGCACCAGGAATTTAATCGATTCCGGCAGGAACAACGCCGCCGCCGCCGCCATGATCAACGGCGTCACGCCGCCGATGAAGAACAACACTTGCCAGCCATAGATCGGAATGAGGCGGGGGCCAATGGCGCCGGGAATCGCCGCGCCGAGCGTGATGCCGGTGAACATCACGATCATCAGGGTCGCGCGGACGCGGCGCGGCGCGAACTCGGCGTTGAGCGCCAGCGTGTTGGCGGCGATGCCGCCGATGCCGAGACCGGTGAACAATCGCACCACGATCATCTGGTCGAGCGACGTGACCAACATGGTCGCGAGCGAGAACACGCCGATATCGACACAGGCGAGGATGAGCGCGTTCTTGCGGCCGAAGCGGTCGCCGATCCAGCCGAACAATGGCGTGCCGAAGATGGTCGCGAACAGCACCGCGCTGAAGGCATAGCCCATCGAGGCTCTGCTGGTGATGCCCCATTCCGTCATGAGCGACGGACCGGCCACCGAGAGGGTCGCCAGATCGTAGCCCTCGAAAAACATGATGAGCCAACAGATGACCACGATACGGGCATTGAAGCCGTTCAACCGCCGGCTATCGATGAGCGTGCTGATCTCGACCGTGTGCGCTTGCGCCATGGCGTGCCTCCCCTTGCCTCGCCGCGATCGTTGGCCCGCCGCAGTCGAGACCGGAAAGTCTTTCACAATGGGCAGCCGCCCGTCCAGGATTTAGAAAGTCAGGGAACCTGACCGAACGAATCGCGACCGATCGCGTTTAGAGCATGATCTTTCCAGATGGAATCGTCTGGAAGGATCGCGCTCTAGCCCTTCACCGTAACGCCGCTCCAGGCTTCGAGCTGCTTGATGAGTTCGGTCGAATCCTGATCGGGGCCGCCTTGGCCCTCGGCCTGGAGCCACAGCTGTTTCACCGCCTCGCCCACCCACATCGGGACATGGAGCGATTCGGCGGTCTCGATGGCGAGCTTCAAATCCTTGACCATGAGGCCGAGCGCGAAGCCGCCCTGAAACCGACGATTCAGGATGTCGTTGGGGAATTTCGCCTCGGTCGCGGTGTTGCGGCCGGTGCCGGCATTGAGCACGTCGATCATGATCTTGGGATCGAGGCCGAACTTGACGCCCATCACGATGGCTTCCGCGGTGGCGGCCTGGGCCGTCCCCGAGAGTAGATTGTTAATGAGTTTCATCACCTGGCCCATGCCCGGCTCGGCGCCGACATAGAACACCTTGCCGATGGCCGCGAGCATCGGCATCACGCGCTCGGCCGCCGCCTTCGGGCCGGACAGCATCACCGCGAGCGTCGCCTTCTTGGCGCCGGCGACGCCGCCCGAAACCGGCGCATCCAACGCCACGACGCCCTGTTTCTTGAGCTCGGCCGCGATCGATTGCGCCATGCGCGGGCCGGTGGTCGAGAGATCGACGAAGATTTTGCGCTTGGCTCCCGACGCGATGCCGTTGGCGCCGAACACCACCTCCTGCACGATCTCGGGCCGCGGCAGGCTGACCAGCACGGTCTCGGCGAGGCTCGCCACCTCGGCGGGCGAGGCCGCGATCCGCACCTTGTTGCCGAGCAACCGCACCGCCGCGGCGCGGACGTCGTGCACCACCAGCTCGCGCCCGGCCGCGACCAGGTTGGCGGCCATGGGCAAGCCCATATTGCCGACGCCGATGAAGCCGATCAGGTCTTCCGCCATCGATTCCTCCCTGGCATCGCCTCGCGGCCCGGGCATAATCGCGCCCGAGCCATCGCGCCATCAAACGGGAGAAACCATCATGGCACAAGCACCGAAGCGGAAGCGGCCCACCTCCAAACAGTTCGTCGAGGGCCTCAAGGTCAGGAAGGCGGTTCTGGGCGAGGCCTATGTCGAGGCCGCGCTCGCCAACGCCACCGACTTCAATTGGCCGATGCAAGAATTCGTCACCGAATATTGCTGGGGCACGGTGTGGCTCAGGCCCGGCCTCGACCGCAAGACGCGCAGCATCGTCAATCTCGCCATGCTGACTGCCCTGAACCGCCCG
>JAATGI010000450.1 GCA_015654725.1 Rhodospirillales bacterium | reverse complement strand
TGGTTTCGGCCACGGCCCCAATTCCTCTTCGATGCGGCGGTAGAGCGCTCCGGGCTCGCCCGCGATGCCGATCAGCTTGTGGCGCGAAGCCGCGCCGCGCAAGACGGCGAAAGCGCGCACGGGGAGGCGCAGGCGCCGCGCCAACAGCCGCAGCACGGCCGCGTTGGCGCGGCCATCCTCGGGCGGCGCCGTCACCGCGATCTTGAGCGCGACGCTTCCGGCTTCGTCGATCGCGCCGACGATCCGCTCGCGCGCGGCGCGGGGCATCACCTTTACCGCGAGGCGCACGGAATCGCCGGCCAGAGATAAAGGCGAGGGCCGCGACGCCGCCAAATCACAGCTCGTAGAGATAGAACGCGAGATGCTCGAGTTCCATCTGCACCAGCCAGATGACGGCAAGCAGAATGATCGGCGATATATCGATGCCGCTGAAACTGGGGACGAAACGCCGGATCGGCCGCAGCGCGGGCTCGGTGGCGCGATAGAGGAAATCGCCGATCATCGCGACCGGGCGGTTGTGCGTGTCGATGACACGGAGGTTGACGAGCCAGCTCATCACCGCGGCGGCGATCACGACCCACCAATAGAGGCCCAACAGAAAACTGACGATCCTCAGGATCGGGACCAGAAAACCGCCCATGAAAGGATGCGCCTCGTCGGTGGGAAACCGCAGTAACCTAACGGCGGGCGTCCACCGGCGCAAGCGCTCGCGCCTTGACAGGATTCGGCACCCCTCCCATAGTCGCGCAACCGGCGCGGGGGGCTGTCCGCGGGCTGGAATCCGTGGGGCCGTAGCTCAGCTGGGAGAGCGCGACGTTCGCAATGTCGAGGTCAGGGGTTCGATCCCCCTCGGCTCCACCAATTCCGGGACGGCTCAACGCCAAGCTCAACCAAGAACAATTTCACAATCAAGGCATGCCGCGCGAATAACGGCGCCGCGCCTGCTTTACGTTCGCCACAAGGTGGCGTAATCGCGGCGGCGAGCGACATTTTTCCTCCATATTTCCGTGTTCTGTTGGTGCAATTCCCACGATCTGGGAGCCAACAGCACGGGAGCTGCGACATGAACGCGAAATTATTGATCAGCGGCCTCGCCCTTCTCGGTGGCGTGGCACTTGGCGCTCCGGCCTTCGCCGGCGATGCTTCGCTCGGCATGGACGTGGCGTCGGGCGGCGGCGTCTATACCAAGCAAGACGTCAGCCAAGAGGAATCGGGTCGCATGAGCCAACCGGTCGTCGGCGAGGCGCGCGCGCCGAGCGCCGCGGCCAAAGGCTCGCTCGAACATGTCGACGGGGTCGAGGATTCGATCACCGCTCGGCTCAACGAGCAGCAATTGAACGGCGGCCAGACCGCCGCGGCACCCGGCGGCAATAACGAATAGGCCTGAGACGTTCGTATCGGGAGGGCCGGGCATTCGCCCGGCCCTTTCATTTTGCCCGCGTCACCGTGCCGTCACCGAACGGCACCCGGAATGACATGCAAATTTTCTATCTCTGTTGCTTGCGGGCATCTCGCCCGCGCGAGAGAGAGGGACCCATGTCGGAAAAAGAACAGATCGCCGAGCATCACGACCACGCCGCCAACCATCACGAAAAGGCCGCCGCGCACCATCGTCACGCCGCCGCCCATCACCGCGCCGAGAATCCTGAAAAGGCCGGGCACCACGCCCATGTCGCGCATGGCCATCACGCCCATGCCGCGCACCACGCCACCGAGGCCGGCAAGCTCCATGCCGAGCATCACGGCGGCCACGACGAGGACGAGGACGAGGTCGAGGTCGAGGAAGAAGCGGCGGAATAGCGCCGCTATTTCCGGAGCGCCTTCGCCAAGCGCAGGCGCAACGCATTGAGCTTGATGAAGCCGGCGGCGTCGCGCTGGTCGTAGACCTTGTTGGCCTCGAAGGTAACGTGCGCGAGGCTATAGAGGCTCTTGCGCGATTTGCGCCCGGCCACGCGCGCCGAGCCTTTATAGAGTTTCAAGCGCACGGTGCCTTCGACCTGGGCTTGGCTGGCGTCGATCGCGGCTTGCAGCATCTCGCGCTCGGGCGAGAACCAGAAGCCGTTATAGATCAGCTCGGCGTAACGCGGCATCAACTCGTCCTTCAAATGCGCGGCGCCGCGATCGAGGGTGAGGCTTTCGATGCCGCGATGCGCTGCCAGGAGGATGGTGCCGCCCGGCGTCTCGTAAACGCCGCGCGATTTCATGCCGACAAAGCGGTTCTCGACCAGATCGAGCCGGCCGATGCCGTGC
This sequence comes from Rhodospirillales bacterium, assembly GCA_015654725.1. Classification (GTDB taxonomy): domain Bacteria; phylum Pseudomonadota; class Alphaproteobacteria; order ATCC43930; family CGMCC-115725; genus JAATGI01. The sequence continues at coordinate 7,805 of JAATGI010000450.1, read as the reverse complement.
TTGCCGCCGAGCTCGTTCAGCCGCGTCAGCAGCGTCGCCGGCGATAATTTTTTGCCATCGACCGCGACGGGATCGCCGCCGAGGAATTCGATCTCGACATACTCCGGCTTGTCGGGCGCCGCCTCGGGCGCCACCGTGCGGCTATAGACGAATTCTTCCGGCTCCTGCCACGGGTCTTCGAGCGCCTTCCCTTCGGCGGAAACATGCAAGAGATTGGCGTCGACCGAGAACGGCGCCTCGCCGCGCTTGTCGCGCGGAATCGGAATCTGATTCTTCTCGGCGTATTCCACGAGCTTGGTGCGCGAATCCAAATCCCATTCGCGCCAGGGTGCGACCACGGTGATGTCGGGCTTCAAGGCGTAATAGGCGAGCTCGAACCGCACTTGGTCGTTGCCCTTGCCGGTGGCGCCATGCGCCACGGCATCGGCGCCGACTTGTTCGGCGATCTCGATCTGGCGCTTGGCGATCAGGGGCCGCGCGATCGCGGTGCCGAGGAGATATTGGCCCTCGTAAAGCGCGTTCGCCCGGAACATCGGGAAGACGTAGTCCTTGACGAAGGTCTCGCGCAGATCCTCGACGAAGATCTCCGTGGCGCCCATGAGCTTGGCCTTGTCGCGCGCCGGCCCGAGTTCCTCGCCCTGGCCGATATCGGCGGTGAAGGTGACGATCTCGGCGCGATACCGCTCTTGCAGCCAGCGCAGGATCACCGAGGTGTCGAGCCCGCCGGAATAGGCCAGCACGATCTTTTTGACGTCGCTCATGGCGCGAACCTACAAGGCGATGCCGCCCAGCGGCAAGCGCGGCGCAGTCATCCCGGCACGCGCCACGGCGGGGCGAGCGGAAAGGCGGGCCGTTATAACTTTGTTGTCACTCCCATCGGCGCGGGACTATAACAATTCTCTTGAAGGAGATAGCGATGCGGGCTGCGGTGCGCAAATTGGGCAATTCCTCCGGTGTCATTATTCCAAAATCGGTGCTGGCGGAGGCAGGGGTATCAGCCGGCGACTCCGTGGATATGACGCTGGAAGAAGGACGGATCGTTCTGGTGCCGCTGAAACGGCGGCCGCGCGCGGGCTGGGCGGAGGCGTCGCAAGCCATCGCCACCGCCGGCGACGATGTTCTGGTCTGGCCCGAATTCGGCAATGACGGCGACGACAAATTGACGTGGTGAGGCGGCGCGATTCCGGGCGAAACCCGGAGGTGAAGCGGCCGCCGACCATCGTTCGCGGCGAAGTGTGGTTGGCGGCACTCGATCCGACCGTCGGCGGCGAAATCCGCAAGACCCGGCCTTGCGTGATCGTGTCGCCACCGCAGATGCACGATTATCTGCGGACGGTCACGGTCGCGCCGATGACGACCGGCAGCCGTTCCGCTCCCTTCCGAATTCCGATCCGCTTTCAAGACAAAGAAGGATTGATCTTGCTCGATCAACTCCGCACGCTCGACAAGCAAAGGCTGGTGCGTCGCCTTGGCGCCGTTACGGCCAAGACGCTCGGTCTCACGCTTGCGGCGTTGCGCGAGACCTTCGAGGAATAGCCGGCGCTTCCAAACGCGAGGCTCAGCCGGTTTGTTCGCGCTCGGCATGGAGCCAGCGCGCGACCAGGCCGGCGATCACCGCGCCGATGATCGGCGCCAGCCAGAATAGCCAGAGCTGGCCGATATAGTCGCCGCCCGCGAACAAGGCGGGGCCGGTGCTGCGCGCCGGATTGACGGAGGTATTTGTCACCGGAATGGAAACCAGATGAATGAGCGTTAGCCCGAATCCAATCGGAATCCCCGCAAAGCCCACAGCCGCGCCTTTCGAGGTCGAGCCGATGATGATGAACAGAAAGAAAAAGGTCATCGCGACTTCGGTGACGAAGCACGAGACCAGGCCGTATTTGCCGGGGCTGAGTTCGCCATAGCCGTTGGCGGCGAAGCCGCCGGGGATCCAATCCGCCTTGCCCGACGCGATCAAATACAGCAAGGCGGCGGCGGCGACCGCGCCGATCACTTGCGCCACGACATAAGGCGCGACATCGACCGCCTTGAAGCGCCCACCGGCCCACAAGCCGACCGTGACCGCCGGATTGAAATGCCCGCCCGAGACATGGCCCACGGCGTAGGCCATCGTCAGCACCGTCAGGCCGAACGCCAGCGACACACCGAGAAAGCCGATCCCCAGCGCGGGAAAAGCGGCGGCGAGCACGGTGCTGCCGCAGCCCGCGAAGGTGAGCCAGAAGGTGCCGAAGAATTCGGCGCCCAGACGGCGTGGCATATCCATGGAAGCCTCCTTGTTTCGACGTTTGGGTTTAGACCAGGCGCGAACGGATGAAGGCGTTGGCCTCGGAGAGGGCCGCGCGCGCCTCCGGGAGATAGGGCGTGAACAAATGCCAGACATGCGGCAGGCCGGGCCAGGCCTTGAAAATCACCTCGGTGCCGGCCGCGCGCGCCTTCTCCACCGCGCGCATCGAATCGTCCAACAGTACCTCGATCGTGCTCGCCTGCACGAACAACGGCGGCAGGCCGCTCAGATCGGCGTAAAGCGGCGAGGCCAGCGGGTTGGTCGCCGGCATGTCGCCGAGATAATGCAAGGCGCCCTTGCCGATATCGGGGCCGATGAACATCGGATCGCCGGCGGTGTTGGCTTCGAGGCTAGCGCCGGTGGCGGCGAGATCGGTCCAGGGCGAGAACAGCACCGCGCCCGCCGGCAGCGGGTCGCCGTGATCGCGCAGGCTCACCAGCGTCGCCAGCGCCAGGCCGCCGCCCGCCGAATCGCCGGCGATGACGATGCGCCGCGCCGGCACGCCGTCGATGATGAGGCGGCGATAGGCCTCGACGGCGTCGTCGAGCGCCGCGGGGAAGCGGTTTTCAGGGGCGAGCCGGTAATCGAGCGCGAACACCCGTGCGCCGGTGCCCGTGGCGATGGCGAAGGTGATCGGCCGGTGGGTCTGCGGCGAATAAAAGAAATAGCCGCCGCCGTGGAAATAGAGCACGGCGCCGGCGCCAAGATCGGGCTCGACGTCGCTCTCGGGTTCGATCCACTCGCCCTTCAACGGCGGGAGCAGCAGTTCCCGCACCCGCCAGCCCCGGGGCGGCCGCGGCTTCAGCGCCAGCCGGCGGCCGACGGCGCGGACCCGCTCGACATCGCCGCCATCCTTCGAGAGCGGCTTGATGCGCCAGCGCAGAAACGCCTTAACGACGGAATTTTGCCAGCTCATGATCCCCCGGGAGTGATCGCGGAGCCTAGGGGCGATTCGGGCCGCTGGCAAATCGCACGCCGAAACATGCCGCCGCGTTCAGCGGGGCGCGACGGGCCGATTTGACGGCGCGCGCGCAATCGGCAAATGATCGTCCAACATGAGGGAGGAAAAAAATGCACCCGCTCGTCGGCAATCGAATTTTTTTAACATTGCCCCTCCCCCCTTGAGGGGGAGGGAAGAAATGACGCGCGTGAGCGCGGAATTTCGGGTGGGGGGTACGGTGCCTTCAATACCCCCCACCCGCTCGAAGCCTTCGGCTTCTCGCCTCCTCCCCCTCAAGGCCCTCAAGGGGGGAGGGGCTTTGTTACTTGTCGCCGGTTTACTTCTGTCGTCCGCCGCGCTGGCGCAAAAGAATTATGGACCGGGCGTCACCGATACCGAGATCAAGATCGGACAGACCCAGCCCTATAGCGGCCCGGCCTCGACCTATTCGACCATCGGCAAGGCCTCGGCCGCTTATTTCGCCATGATCAACGAGCGTGGCGGCATTCACGGCCGCAAGATCGACTTCCTGAGTTGGGACGACGGCTACAACCCGGCCAAGACGGTCGAGCAGACCCGCAAGCTGGTCGAGGAAAAAAACGTGCTGGTGATGTTCGATTCGGTCGGCACGCCGACCTCGCTGTCGGTGCAGAAATACCTCAACGAAAAAGGCATTCCGCAGATTTTCGTCGGCTCGGGTGCCACGCGCTGGGCCGATCCCCAGCATTTCCCCTGGACCATCGGCTGGCAGCCCGCCTATCGCACCGAGGGCGCGGTCTATGGCCGCTACGTGCTGCAAACCAAGCCCGACGCCAAGATCGCCGCGCTCTACCAGGACGACGATTACGGCCATGATTACTTGAACGGCATGCGCGACGCATTGGGCGACAAGGCCGACAAGATGTTCGTTGCATCGCAGACCTATGTCCCGACCGACCCCACCGTCGATTCCCAGATGGTGTTTCTCCAGGCCTCGGGCGCCGATGTGTTCCTCGACATCTCCCAGCCGCGCATCACCGCGATGGCGATCCGCAAAGCCTACGATCTCGGCTGGCACCCGCTGCACATCGTCAATTCGGTCTCGACCTCGGTCGAGCAGGTGCTGCGGCCGGCGGGCTTCGACAAGGCCACGGGGTTGATCGCCGCGATCTATCAGAAGGACCCGACCTACCCGGCCTGGAAGGACGATGCCGGGCTCGCCGACTATCTCGCCTTCATGGCGAAATACGATCCCGACGGCAAGCCCGCGGACAGCCTCAATGTCTACGGCTATTCGGTGGCGCAGACGCTGGTAACGGTGCTGGGGCAATGCGGCGACGATCTGACCCGCGCGAACGTGATGAAACAGGCCACCAGCCTCGATCTTCAGCTTCCCATGCTGCTGCCGGGCGTGAAGATCGCGCCCACGCCCACCGACTACCGCGTCATCAAGGCGATGCAGCTCGGCCGCTTCGACGGCACGATGTGGGTGCGGTTCGGCGGCATCCTCTCCGGCGGGTGAGCGCCGCATAGAGCGCGATCGTTTCAGACGGAAGCGGGGATCGCTTCCGTCTGAAACGTGAATCGCACTCCAATTTATCGAGTAGAGACGGATTCACACTCTTGATGAAGGCGCGTCGCGATTCCATCAAGAGCGATCCGGCTCTAGCGGCGGCCGCGCTCTATTGCTTGAGGAAGGCCAGGGCATCGTCCCAGGCCTGGGCCGCCGCGTTCGCGTCATAGGCCATCGCCCCAAGCGGCGTCTGGAACCCCGGCGGCGGCGGCAAGGTAAAGAAATTGAACGCATGCATGGCGCCGGGAAATTCGATCGCCTTGATCGAGGCGGTGTTCGTCATCTTCGCCATCACGCCGCGGCACAGGGCGGGCAACGCGATGGTGTCGCCGCCGCCGAAAAATATCAGCGTCGGAGTCGAGCCGGACCAGGGATCGAGCTCGTAACAGTCCGGATAGTAAGCCACCACGGAATGAATCTGGGCGCGCGCCGGATCGTTGCCCGCCAAGGCCTGCAGCACGGTGCCGCCGCCGAAGGAAAAGCCGATCAGGCTGATGCGCGAGGCGTCGATGAAGCTATTCCGCCGCAGATCGGCGATGGTCCGATAAATGTCGCCGGCAGCCTCTTTCTTCGTCACCACATAGCGGAAAAACGGCCGGGTCGCCGCGCACGACGTCAGCGAGCGGGCTTTGAGAAAGTCGACCTTGACCACGGCGAAACCAGCGGCGACGAATTGGCCGTACCAGCGATGGTAGTCGGGCAAGGCGTAGCCTTCATAGCCGTCGCAGCCGCTTACCAGCACAACGGCCGGAAACGGTCCGTCGCCGGGCGGCTTCCTTAGATTGTAATAGTCGGCAAGCTCCGCCCGCGCCGTTCCCGCGGCGAGCGACAGGGCGGCGAACAGATAGATCGCGAAGCGAAGCTTGGATATCGCCATCGTTTCCCCCGGTCGCGGAAGCACGGTCGCGGCGCGCGGGAAAATCTAGCCGCGCGCCCCGGCTCCCTTCAAGCGCCCTCCATCACCAATATTTGGCAACATCTTCGCGTGGCGAAATGATATGACAATATTGGGGACGAGAACCCCGAAAAAATTTCAGGGAGGTGTTCATGATTAGGCGAAATGCGTTTGCGTGGGTAGCCGCGCTCGGTCTCGCGGCCGCCGTCGCCGGCTCGGCGTCGGCCCAGGACATCGTGATCGGCCAGACCATGCCCTACAGCGGCCCGGCCTCGGCCTATAGCGTGATCGGCAAGACCGAAAGCGCCTATTTCGAGATGATCAACGATCAAGGCGGCGTCAACGGCCGCAAGATCGATCTCATCTCCGTCGATGACGGCTACAATCCGGCCAGGACGGTCCAGCAGGTGCGCGATCTGGTCGAGAACCAGCATGTGCTGTTCCTGTTCAATACGCTCGGCACGCCGCAGAACACGGCGATCCGCAAATATTTGAACGACGCCAAGATACCGCAGCTCTTCGTCGCCACGGGCGCGGACAAATGGAGCGATTACGAGCATTTCCCTTGGACCATGGGCTACCAGCCCTCCTACCAGGTCGAGGCGCGCATCTACGCCAAATACATTCTGGCGCACAAACCCGGCGCCAAGATCGCGCTGCTCTATCAGAATGACGATTTCGGCAAGGACTACCTCACCGGTTTGAAGCAGGGTCTCGGCGACAAAGCCAACATGCTGGTCGCGACGCAGACCTACGAGACCACCGAGCCGACGGTCGATTCCCAGATCGTGTCGCTGCAAGGGTCCGGCGCCGATACCTTAGTGGTCGCGGCAATTCCGAAATTCGCCGCGCAGGCGATTCACAAGGTCGCGGAACTCGGTTGGAAGCCGGTGTTCTTCATGACCAATGTGTCGATCTCGGTGGCGTCGGTGATGAAGCCGGCGGGGCTTGAGAACGGCACCGGCATCATCACCGCCGGCTACGGCAAGGATCCGACCGATCCGACCTGGAAAGACGCAGCCGACATGAAGGAATATCTCGCCTGGTCGAAAAAATGGAATCCCTCGGCCGATCCCATCGACATCAACGCCGTCTATGGCTATGGCCTGTCGCATGTGATGGTTCAGGTCTTGAAGCAATGCGGCAAGGATTTCTCGCGCGAGAACATCGTGAAACAGGCGGCGAATTTGAACATATCGGGGCCGGCCGCGCCGATGTTGTTGCCGGGAATTAAAGTCACCACGAGCGCGACCGACTTCCATCCGATCAAGCAGATGCAGTTGCAGAAGTTCAACGGCACCACCTGGGTGCTGTTCGGCGAGGTGATGTCCGGCGCGGGAAGCTAAGCGACCGCGTTCCGGTGGCGCTACTTTGCCGAGGCAACCTTTTGCGCTAGGTTACGGGAAGGATGCGACTCTCCGACGAAGAAGTGGCCAGTCTCTCGCCGCAAGAACGGCTCACGCTCATCGAGCAGCTTTGGGATAGTCTTGACGACGCGGCGATTCCGCTGAGCGGCGAGCAGCAGGCCGAACTGGAGCGTCGTCTCGCCAACTTTGATCTCGACCGCGACCGCAGCGTCACTTGGCAACAGCTTAGGGCCGAATTGCAACAGCGGCAGCGTTGATGCCGGCGGTTATTTTCAGTCCGGCGGCACGGGCTGAAATGATTGAGGCCGCTGATTGGTATGGGACCCGTGCCCCCGGTCTTGTGAGCCGGTTCATCGTGGAAATCGATGCCGCCGTCGAGCGCGTTGCGGCCAATCCTCGCCAATTTCCGCTCGTCTTCGCCGATGTGCGGCGTGTTCGACTTCAACGTTTCCCTTATGCCTTGTTCTTTCGCGTTACGGACGCCGACATTCACGTCATTGCCTGCTTCCATGGCAGCCGCGATCCGCGGCGTTGGCGGACGCGGGTCTAACCCGCAACCGCGGGGTCTGCCGCGCGCACGCTTTTGCGCCGGCGGACGCTGTCGGATTTGAGCTGGCCGCAGGCGGCGAGGATGTCGCGGCCGCGCGGCGTCCGGACCGGCGCGGAATAGCCCTCGGAAAACAGGATGTCGGAGAATTCCTGGATCGCGGCGGCGTCCGAACATTCATAAGGCGCGCCGGGCCAGGGATTGAACGGGATCAGATTGA
>JAATGI010000101.1 GCA_015654725.1 Rhodospirillales bacterium | reverse complement strand
CGGCGGAAGGAAGCCGAGGCGCAACTACTCCGGCTCGAAACCGAACACGCCGAAGTAGCGGAACGTCTTGCGAAGGCCGCCGACGTTCTCGAACAGGACGAAAAAGGGAATTGCGCAAACACTTCGGTCTTCCCGACCGAGACCAGGTGCCCGCCTCTTCAGGCGGGCACCGAACCAAGTGCGGGCGACGACTTCTCGTCGCCAACCTGGGCGTCGGCCAGACGCCCCTTTGCGAAGCGAAACCTCGTCCGGCGTTCCGATGCCGGCGAGCACCCCCGCAACCGTCGGGCGCCGCTGTCCGCCCAAGAGCCGACAGGCCGCTGCGGCCGAGGCGATTGGCTGCGGCAGCGAGCGGCCGACTTCGAGCGTTTCGGGTGAGTGGCCCCTCAACGAGACTGATGCCACGAACCCCGGAGCGATAGCGGAGCCGGAGCGGAGAGGCTTAGCCTCCCGCGCAGGGAAACGGTCGAAGTCGGGCGCCTGCGCCCGACGGTTGCGGGGGGAATTTCCACTGTGTTGCAATGGCTTTGCGGTCGGCCGCTTCGCCGCAAACCCGCCAATTCATGATTGGCGGGCCTATTGGGTGTCTATTCGCCGACGCAGACGGAGCGCCCTGATTTCGGACATGATCTGATCGCGGGTGAAATACTCGCCGCGGGCCAATGCGTCGTGGGCTTTGGCGATGCTCCGGTTGAGCGCGCGCTTATTGCGTTTGCAGTATGCGGCAGCAAACGACTCATCCGCTGCCGCATCGCGCGGCACGACGCCGCTGAAACGACCCGCACTGCTGACGCCTGGCGGCACGCGATTTTTCGGGGCGGTCATGCGGGCCGTCGGGGACTGCGCCCTAATATCGCTTCGATGTCGCGCCGGCCGTCGATGACGCGGATGATTTCGACGCCCCTTCGGTCGGCGGTTGCGCGATAGAAGATGATCCAGGATTGGACGGCGAATGATTGCGGGGCGCCGACAAGTTCATGCCGTCTCCGGCCGATACCCGGCGAGGCGGCGATCGAACTCATGGCGCGATGGATTCGCGCCAGGACCGCCAGCGCCCGCGCGCGGCTTTCGCGCTCGGTGAGGAAGGTTTCGAGTTCGGTGAGATCGCGGAGCGCCTCGCCGGAAAGAATGTAGTCGGCCATGGCCGGTAGGGCGTGAACGTTTCGCTCGATCAGGCCCGTTGCTTGGCAAGCGCCGACAAGAGATCTTCAAGCGACCGGATTTCGACGCCTTCGCCGCGATCGAGCGAGAGGTATCCCTCTTTGAGCGCGGTGTTGAGCGCATCCCGGTTGCGCTCGATGAAGGCGTCCATCGCCGCCTCGTCCTTCGCGATCTCCGGGTCGAGCTCCTCCGTCGTATAGCGGGAGAGATCGGCGATGACTTTGGGGTCGATCTTGGTGCTCATGCCGCCATTATACCATACGCCCCGTCACGGGCCATGCCTCACGCCGGCACGCTCTGCGGCCGGAACTTCTTCGTCCGCAACGCCTTCGCCTGCATCCGGGTCAGAATATGGGAATAGTGCTTTTCGATGTAGGCGATGGACGTTCCCATGTTTTTGGCCAGGACGTGGATGTCGACGCCCGACAACAGCGCTTCGGTGCAATAGAAATGGCGCAGACTGTAGATCGTCCGCCTCTTGCCCTGGCGGTCGTTGAGCAAGCCGATCTTGTCGAGCACCTTGGCGAAGGTCTTGTTGAAGTTTTCGACCGGATGGCCGTCGTAGCCGGCAAAGACGTAATCGCCGGGCGCGGTGTGCAGCGACATGTCCTTGAGCCGTTCGAGATAGAATTCGGCGCCGTCCCGGCACACGACCGTTCGCGCTCCGGTCTTGGTCGTGGGCGCCACCTCGACGATGACCGAGACTTTCCGATCTTTTCCTTTTTCGATTTGGACATCGCGCCATAAGAGTTGGCGCGCCTCGTTCGGCCGCAGGCCGCTATTGGCCATGAACAGCACGTAGTTGCGCAGTAGCTCGCGCTGGTATCGGTGCAGCGCATGCGGGCCGGAACGATGGAGCGTGCCGCCGTTGTTGCCGGGGGATGTGGTCATCTCCTCTTTCGCCCACGCCCGCAGGCGCTCGTATACGAGCTTCCATTCGTCTTCATCGAAGCTGGGCCGACGCACGACGCCCTGGCCGTGGTTGACCTTGGGCGGTTTGATCCACGGCTCGCGCTTGACGAACCCGACCCGTTTGCCCCAGCGGAATATCTGCCGGAGCATGCCCGCTTCCATGTCGAGCGTCTTCTGCGCCGGCACCAGGACGGCATTCGCCGGGATCGGCTCCTTGATGCCGAGTTCCTCGCGGCGCTCGGGGTTGTGGTAGTTGATGCGCCAGTCCCAGTATTTCTCGACGAAAGCGTCCGGCATGTCGGCGACGGGGTGATCGCCGAAATACCCGATGAAATACTTATTGCCGATGAGCGTATGGAGGCGCTGGCGGTGCACGGACAGCCCGCTTTCATGGACTTCGTAGAAACGCTGCCACAGGTCTTTGAAGCGCCGGTTCCCGGCATGACGGATATCGAGGCCCTGCTTATGTTCCGCGCGGAGCTGGTAGAACAAATCTTCGGCTTCGCCGATCGCGACCTTGAGGTCTGCCGTCTTGAGCGAGCGGACGACATATCCCTGGACGCCGGGAACCTTGAGGCGCGCCTGATACCGAACCTTCTTCCGGCCCGGCCGGGTGTAGAGCAGGATCGCCCCGTCATGGAGCGAGTAGCTGTCCTGATAGAAGCTCATCGGCGCCCTGTTCCGAAATTGGTGAAGGACGCTGACTTGACGCTCAGGCGCCCTTCGGAACCCGAAATTGGTGAACGATTGGTCGAAAATCGTAACTCGACCGAGCGGCCAAAACAAGGGCTGGTGAATGATTGGTGAACGCCTTTCGGCGATCAAAATTTCATTCAACTAATTGATAACAAAGGAAAAATTGAAGATACCGGACTAGCGCTTGGAGAATTGGAAGCTGCGTCGCGCCTTGGCGCGGCCGTATTTCTTGCGCTCGACCACGCGGCTGTCGCGGGTGAGATAACCGCCGGCCTTCAACACCGGCCGCAAGCCCGGCTCGTAGGAGATGAGCGCGCGGCTGATGCCGTGACGCACCGCGCCGGCCTGACCGGAGAGTCCGCCGCCGACCACCGTGCACACCACGTCATATTGCCCCGCGCGGTTGGCGACCTGAAACGGTTGCTCGATCATCATGCGCAGCACCGGGCGCGCGAAATAGATCGGGATGTCGCGGCCGTTCACGGTGACGGCTCCCTTGCCCGGCTTGATCCAGACCCGGGCGACCGCGTTCTTGCGCTTTCCGGTGGCATAGGCGCGGCCCTGCGCGTCGAGCTTGGGCTTCGCTTCCTCGACGACCGGGCGCGGCTCGGCGTCGGTCGGCGCCGTGGGCTTCAGGCCGGTGAAAGCCTGGGCCAGCGGGTTCAGCGTCGGCTGGTTTTCCGCCATGTCACGCCCTCTTGTTCTTGCGGTTCATCGCCGCGATATCGAGCGTCGCCGGCTGCTGTGCGACATGCGGATGGTCCGGGCCGGGATAGACCCTGAGATGGCCCATCACCTTCCGCCCCATCGGCCCGCGCGGCACCATGCGTTCGACCGCCTTCAAGATCACGCGCTCGGGATGCTTGCCGGCGAGAATCTCGCCTTGGGTATGCTCCTTGAGCCCGCCCGGATAGCCGCTGTACCAGCGGAAAAGGCTCTGCGCCGGCTTGTTGCCGGTGATGCGGACCTTGGCGGCGTTGATGACGACGATGTGGTCGCCGTCATCCATGTGCGGCGTGTAGCCGGGCTTGTGCTTGCCGCGAAGCCGCGTGGCGACGATCGCGGCGAGCCGGCCGAGCACCAGCCCGTCGGCGTCGATCAGCGTCCATTGCTTCTTGATGTCGGACGGTTTGGCGGCAAAGGTGGTCATGGCGGCGCTCATTTGGGGCGGCGCAGTATGCCACGCATCGGGCGCGGGTCAACACGAAATAAGTCAGTTAATCCAGGCGCTTACCGTTACGGTATTATGTTACCAGCCGTTCTGCTTGCTCGGCACCGTGCCGGCCGCGGGATCGGCGAGAAAGCGGGTGTCGTAATTGCCGCTGCCGTTCGGGCCGGCATATTCCACCGTCGCGCCGCCGAACCGGTTCACCACCTGCGCGGCGCCGTTCAACTGTTGGTTCGCCATGTCGTCCATGATGTCGTCGGGATCGGCGAGCTTTGTCGACAGCGCGGTGTTGGGATAGTCCTCGCTATCGACGGCGGTGAAGGCATGGGCGTTCGACGCGGCCAGTGCGACAGCGAGCACCGACCAAGCACCGAGGATCAAGGCTTTCCGTATCATGAGTCGAGCCTACACCGGCCGTGTCCGCCCGCAAATCAATTCTTATCATCGCACCTGAATTGGAATGCGAATCTCGATGGTCGAGGCGACCGGCGCGCCGTTTTCCAATGCCGGAAAGAAGCGCCATTTTTTCAGCGCTTCCAGCAGCGACCGATTGAGACGCGGGTCGGCGGTGGCTTTTATCAATTCGACACGCGTGCTGCCATCGGCGGCGACCTGAAACCGCGCGACCGCCTCGACGCTGAAATTCCGCTGCCGCAATTCCTCGGGAATTTCCGGCATCGGCCTGTCGATGGCGCGCGCGCCCATCGTGCCACCACCAGGCGGCGGCGCTCGGGGCGGCGCCGGCGATGCCGGCGCGGGCGGGACGGGATTTGGCATCGCTGTGTCCCGTGCCTCTCGCGGCGGCGTTTGCGGACGCGCGATGGGGCGCGGCTTCGGTTTCGCGAGCGCGTGTGAGCGCGGCGGCGGTGGCGGCTCGGTTTCGATTTGCGTCGGCGAAGGTTGAGCCTCGACCGGCGGCGCTGGTTCAATGGTCTGCGGCTTTGCTTCGGGCGGCGCCGGCGCCGACGGCAATTCGACCAGTCGAACCGCGATGGTCTTCGGTTCGGACGGTGGCACAAAGGTTCGCGTCAGCCCGAACACGAACAGCGTTATCTCCAGCGCGGTCACGGCAAACGCGGCGGGCAGGATCCAAGCCAGCCGCCGCCACGGCAAATCCGCCGCGCGCGCGGCCGTGCTCAAAAGAATTTCCTGATGCCCGCGTAAATGGCGCGGCGCGGACCGTATTGCGCCGCGAACACGCCGACGCCCGAACCGGAGCGGATCTGATACACCTCATCGAAGCCATTGATCAGGTTGAGGCTCAGCTCGATCGGCCCGCCGGGCGCGTTCTCGAACCGATGCGTGACGCCGAAATTCACCTGCGCATAGGGCGGCACGGTGCCGCCATTGGGGATGTCGCCGCTATCTTGCCGCAGGCCGGAGCCGTAAATCAGATCGGCGCTGAAACGGGTTTCCCGCCAATTGTAGGAGACGCCGCCCGAGGCAGTGATCCATTGGCTGTGGTCGGTAAAAATGTAGTTGCCGGCGATATAGGCGAGTTGGGCCGGCGTGAAATTGAATTGCTGCGAAGCGACCTGGGTGGCGCGCTCGCGGCCGATCGCAAGATTGCCATAGGCCGACCAGTTGCCGACATTGTAGCCGCCGGTGAATTCGACGCCGTAGACATCGGCCTTGGCGTAGTTGAAGACCGACAGAATGATCGGCGCGCCGAACTGGCCTTCATCGATCAAATCGCGCGCCAGCTTGACGTAGGCATCGACGCCGAATTTCAGCCCCGGCATAACGACATGGTCGGCGCCGACGTCGAAATAATCGGCGCGCTCCGGCAGGATCGGCCCGTCCAAGGGCGGCGAGGCCGGCGTATAGCCCGCGGGATAACCGGTCGTGCCGGCGAATTTCGCGATCGACTCTCCCGAGATCAGCTCCAGTGCCGGCGGCGTGAAATAGCGCGAATAGCCGGCATGAACCGTGGTGTCGGCATCGGGCTTCCACACCGCGTTGATGCGCGGGCTGAGCTGATCGGCGTCGGTATAAGCGTCGAGCACGTCGAAACGCGCGCCGTAATTGAGCGTCAGGGTCGGCGTCAGTTTCCATTCGTCCTGAAGATAGGCGCTATAGGTCCAACCGGTGACGCCGCTGCTGTCGGCGACAGGTATCGGGCTGGTGCCGACGCTGGCGCATGTCGGATCGAAACAAGGAAAGACCAGCGAGTCCGTATCCGAGGTGGCGCGTTCGGCGGTGATAAGCGCGCCGAAGCGCAGCGTGTGGCCGCCGCCGGCGCGATAGGTGCCGTCGGCTTGCACGCCTCCCGCGAGATCGGTGCGGGTCGCGGTCTGCGCGATACCGTAGAACATCAAATCGCCGACCGGGTCGGGCGTGTAGGCGAGGCGCGAATAACGCGCGAAGGCGGATAGCTGGAAATCGTAATCCTGGGTCGCTTGCAGATAGGCCAGCGCCGCGTAATCGTTGCTCTCTTGCTGCGTCTCGTCGAGCTGGGCCGAATTGAATCCGGTTTGGCCGCCATATTGAAAACTCGGCATCTGGCCGGGCGCGTCGGGAATCTGGAACGTGCCCTGATAAGCGCCCAAGATCAGACTGACCTTGCTGCCGGGATCGAGAATGTCCTCGAAATAGGCGAACAAATGGCCCTGCTGGGTCGCGTCGTGAATCGGATGCGCCGAGCCGGTCGGATTTTCGATGCCGATATCGTTCCGCAGATAATCGCCGGCGACGTAATAATTGAAGCTGCCGGCCGAGCCGGCATATTCGGCACTCGGCTCCAACCAGCCATGGCTGCCGCCATAAATGCCGACCGAACCGCCCGGCTCGAACGCGCCCGATTTGGTTTGAATATCGACGATGCCGGTCGTGACCAGCCCATACTGCGCCGGGAGCGACCCAGTGATGAGATCGATCGAGGAGGCGAAGCGCGAGGTCAGGGCCTGGCCGAAAAAGCTGATGCCTTCGGGCAGGATCACGCCATCGATGCGATATTGGATATTGGCGTGATCGTTGCGGAGGTGAATCTGGCCGAAGGAATCCTGACTGACGCCCGGCGCCTGTAGCAGCGTCTGATTGAGGGGGATGTCCGCGCCGCCGGGCTGGCTCTCGATCGCCGAGGCGCCCAGCGTATAGGTGGTGGCGCCGATACGCGGCTCGATCGCGTCGCGCGCCGCGGCGAGCCGTTGCGCCGTGACCGCGAGATCGAGCGCGGTCTTGGCGGCGAGCGTGAGATCGCCGGTGGCGCCCTGCCCGCTTACCGTGACGATGGCGGTCGCGGTCTCGAAGCCGTTCTTTTCGCCGATCAGCGAATAGAGGCCGGGCGCCACGCCTGGGAGCGCGAAGGCGCCATCCATTTGCGTCGTGCCGCGCGCCACGACCTTCCCGTCCGGCGCCTCAAGCCGGACCGTGACGCCGTCAAGCGGCCGCTGCAACGCGTCGCGGGCAACGCCGTGAACGATATTGGCTTGCCCCCAAGCCGGGGCCACCGAAATCGCCACTGAAATCAACGCCGCCGTAAGCCAGCCCCCGCCTCTTTTCCGCATCCGCGCCCCCCTGAATGTTATGTTATAACATTACATGCGAGGCACGCAACGTTTCATTCGAGGGGACGATTATGGTGGGAATCGCGCCGTGCTTTTCCGCGCGGTGTCCGCGGCGTAACATGCAGCCATGAGCGACGATGGCGACAATCTTCTCCTGCGTCGCGACGCCGATGGCGTCGCGACATTGACCCTGAATCGGCCGGCGGCGCGCAATGCGCTATCGGTCGGGCTGATGAACGCGATGCAGGCGGCGCTCGACGCCATCGCCACGGATCGCGCGGTCAAGATCGTGGTCATCGCCGGCAACGGCCCGGCGTTTTGCGCCGGGCACGATCTCAAGGAGCTACGCGCCAATCCCGGCCGCCAATATTACGCGGCCGTGTTCGCGCAATGCAGTCGGCTGATGACGAGCATCGTCAAATTGCCCAAGCCGGTGATTGCGCGCGTCCATGCCACCGCGACCGCCGCGGGCTGTCAGCTTGTCGCGAGCTGCGATCTGGCGGTCTCGTCGGACGAGGCGCGCTTCGCCACGCCAGGCGTGAATATCGGCCTGTTCTGTTCGACGCCGATGGTGGCGCTGTCGCGCGCCGTCGGCCGCAAGCCGGCGATGGAGATGCTGTTAACCGGGGAACTCGTCGCCGCCGCCGAGGCGCGGCGCCTCGGCCTCATCAATCGCGTCGTGCCGGCGGCGCGATTGGATGAGGAGGTCGCGGCCCTCGCCCAACAGATCGCGGCGAAATCGCCCTTGGTGCTGGCGATCGGCAAGGAAGCGTTTTATCGCCAGGCCGAGCTCGGCCTCGAAGCCGCTTATGCCTATGCCAGCGAAGTGATGACCGCCAACATGCTGGCGCGCGACGCCGAGGAAGGCATCGACGCCTTCCTCCAAAAGCGCCCGCCGGAGTGGCAGGGGCGCTAAGCGCGCTTGGTCTCGTCGATCACCCAGTCGAGGAAGGGGCGGTAGCCGTCGGTCACCGGCCAGGCCTCGATGCACGGGCATTCGTAGGAATGTAGCTCCTTCACCATGGCGATTAGTTCCGCGAGCCGGTCGGCGGTGGTCTTGAGGATCAGCACCGCTTCCTCGGTTTCCTGCACTGCGCCTTCCCACCAGTAAATCGAATCGATTCCGGCGATGACGTTGGCGCAAGCCGCGATATGGGTTTCGACCGCGACGCGGCCGATCCGCCGCGCCTCATCGACATCGGCCGCGGTGACATAAACGAACATGGTGCTCATGATGATCCTTCCCCACGACGATCTAGCGAACGGCCGGGCGCGCGCCTATCCTGCGGCCATGACCGAGCCGGCCATAACGCCCCGGAAAGCAATTCCCACGCCGATGCAAAAAAGCTGGCTGCGGCGCGGTCTCGGCCAGCCCGGTGGCAAACTGCCGCTGTTCGACGAGGCCGGCCAGGCGATCGACCCACGCACGGTCTTGTCCTGCGTCGAGCATGGCTGGGCCGAGCGCTGGTTCGCCAATCCGCTCAAGCCCGACTGGCTCGTCTGCAAACTGACCGAGGCCGGCCGCAAGCTTGTGGATTGACATTGAAATCTCAGCGTAATTTGTTGATTTTTCAGGAAATGGTCGGAGCGGCGAGATTTGAACTCGCGACCCTCAGCACCCCATGCTGATGCGCTACCAGGCTGCGCTACGCTCCGAACCGCCCCGATCGGCCGGATTGTGACCTACTGGTTGGCGCGCCGCAAGAGATCGCGCAGCATGGCGAGCTCGGCGCGCAGTTCGGCTATGATGTCGCGCAGCTCCTGGACCTCGTCGCCCTTGTCCAGTTCCGGCTTCTGCGTCGCCTGGGCGTGCGCGGCGGCGCGCGCCAGCGGCGCGCTTTCGGCGCTTTTGAGCGCGCCCTCGCGCAGCAATTTTTGCACGCCCTTGATGGTATAGCCCTGCTCATAGAGGCATTGCCGGATACGGCGCAGCAGCGCCACATCGTCGGGCCGGTAATAGCGCCGGCCGCCGGCGCGCTTCAGCGGCCGGATCTGCGGAAAGCGCGATTCCCAGAAGCGGAGAACATGTTGTGGAACTTCAAGTTCCTCCGCTACCTCACTGATCGTACGGAAAGCTTCCGGCGATTTGGCCGGCCGGCGCAAGCTCGGCGGCGGGAGATCGTAGCTCATCGCTGGTCGATGCCTTTTCCGCCGCTGAGGGCAGCGTTGATCTTGTCCTTCATCAGATGCGAAGCGCGGAACACCAGGACGCGGCGCGGACTAATCGGCACTTCCTGGCCGGTCTTGGGATTCCGGCCAATTCTACGGCCTTTCCGGCGCACGCCAAAGCTCCCGAACGAGGAAATCTTGACCATTTCCCCTTTTACCAAAGCCTGACAGATTTCCTCCAGCACGGTCTCGACCAACGAGGTCGATTCGTTCCGTGACAGGCCGACTTCTTGGTACACCGCCTCGCTTAGCTGGGCGCGCGTTACCGTCTGCCTCGCCATTCCTGGCCCCCTCGG
>JAATGI010000201.1 GCA_015654725.1 Rhodospirillales bacterium | reverse complement strand
GAATCGTGATGCGGGCTGAACTTGTTACCACGCATGGCCCCGTTATCCTTGAGCGCACGGCCGAAATTGAAGATGTAGGCATGCGAATAGAAATAGTTGGTGCGCGGATCGATGGTCTCGGCGCCGAGCAGGGTCGCGAATTGCCCTACCTTCAGATCCATGCCGCCCGATGTCAGGATCGGCATGTGCTCGCTGAGGCTGGCTTCGAGGATGTCGAATTGAATATCCGTATTGGTGGCGCGGTCGAGCTCGCCGAGAAAATGGGTGTAGCGCGCGTCGGTGCCGATCATGCCCTGAAAGCGAAACCCAAAATCCCATCCGGCGGAGGAATCGGTGGGGCGTTCGAACACCAGCGAACCCTGGTTGAACAGGAACTGGTTCGCCTTATCGGTAAACAAATGCCCGAAATTGAGGTTGCTCGAGCCCGAGTCGAAATCGCCGGTGATACCGGCCTCGAGATAGCCCGAGAGATTGATCGCGTCGGTCCAAGCCTTGGGCGCGGGCGGCGGCGCGGGTGCCGCGGGCGCCGCCTGGTCGTCGGCTCGCGCCGGGTAGGAGGCAAGGGCAAGACCAAGGGCAGCGCCAAGCAGCGCTGGAAGCGAAATCGACATCACGGAACGCATCACTATCTCCCGATCGGGTCAACACAATCGGGGGCGGTTCAGCCCGGATCCGTGCGCGGTTTAAGCGCACCTTGCCTGTCGCAGCGGCAAATCTGGCGCCGGGACGCACCAAAAGACCCCCGTCGCTATCGCTTTGCAATTCGCTTGCCAAGGTCCGTGCGCGACGCGCAGGCCAGTTCCCAGTTATCGGTCTTCAGTTTTCAGTAACCGAAAGGTCGCCACCGGCAACTGACGACCGACGGCCGGCGACTATTGCAGCCGCCGCCGTTTCAACATGGTGCTGCGGTCGCGCGACTTGACCCGAACCCAAACCGTTCGGCCGTCACGAACCAGTTCGATCGGGATCTCGACCCCGGCGCTGCCGGAGCGCCACAATTTGCGATAAAAATCGGTGACGCTGGCGATGGCTTCGTCGCGCACGGCGAGAACGATGTCGCCGGGACGAATACCGGCCGCCGATGCCGGTCCCCGGGGCAGCACGCCGGCGATGACGACGCGGCCCTCGGTATCGCCGGTGTAGACACCGAGCCAAGGCCGCGGCGGATGATCGGGCCGGCCGTGAGTCAGCAGCTCGTCCAGGATTGGCGCCAACAAATCGATCGGCACCACCATGTTGATGTCGCGCGGCGCGCTCGACGGGATCGCCTGCTGGACATGGAGCGAGCCGATGCCGACCAGCTTGCCGGCGCTGTCGATCGCGGCGGCGCCGCCCCAAAAGGGATGGGCGGGCGCCGTAAACAGCGCTTCGTCGAGGAGATATTCCCAGGTGCCGGCGAATTCCTGCCGCGCGATCAGGCGCGCGCTCACCGAGTGGCGCCGTCCGCCCGCCGCCACCACCAGCGGCGCGCCGATCGACAGGCCCGCGGAGCGGCCCATCGGCAAGGCCGGCACGCCGAGCGGGCCCAACGATTGAATCAGCCCGAATCCGGTTTCCTGGTCGTAGGCCGCGACATGGCCGGGCGTGGCGCGGCCGTCGCCGGTGGTGATCCAAACGGTCTCGGCCTCGGTGACGAGATAACCGATCGTGACGATCAGGCCGTTTTCGCGGATCACGACGCCGCTGCCGCCGCGCTGGGTCCCGAGCGTCTGCGCGGTGAAGGCGTCCTCGGGAATGGTCGCTTGAATCCCGACGATCGCGAGCAAGGCTTCATCCAGATCGAACGCGAATTCGCCGTGCTTCGGCTGGACCGATTCCGGAATTTCCCAATCGACCTCTTCCGCCATTACATACCCTTTCCACCGAATCGCCGCGCGGCGAACGCACAATCATGACCATAACCGGCGCCGAAATCCAACCGCCGAAAACAGGAACGGTCGCGAACAAGGCATTGCCTCGCGCCAAGCCGCCGCCGAAGATAAGCGCGATGACGACGGCGACACCGGACCCCGAAGCGCTGGCCGCCGCCGTGACCGGCGGCGATCGCCGCGCGCTCGCCCGCGCCATCACCTTGGTCGAATCGAGCCGCGCCGACCATCGCGCGGCGGCGGAGCGGTTGCTGGCGGCGCTGTTGCCCAAGACCGCGCGCGCGCTTCGGCTCGGCATCTCGGGCGCGCCGGGCGTCGGCAAATCGACCTTCATCGAGGCGTTGGGACGGGTCGCGGTCGCGGCCGCGCATCGCGTCGCGGTGCTGGCGGTGGATCCGAGCTCGAAGCGCGCCGGCGGCTCGATCCTGGGCGACAAGACACGGATGGCGGAGCTGGCGCGCTCGCAGCTGGCCTTCATCCGTCCCTCGCCCGCGGGCACCAGCCTGGGCGGGGTCGCGCGCCGGACCCGCGATGCCATGCTGCTCGCCGAGGCGGCGGGCTTCGATCTGGTGATCGTCGAGACCGTCGGCGTCGGCCAGTCCGAGACCGCGGTCGCCGACATGGTCGATCTGTTCCTGCTCTTGATCGCGCCGGGCGGCGGCGACGAGTTGCAAGGCATCAAGAAAGGCATCGTCGAACTGGCCGATCTGGTGGTGGTCAACAAATCGGATGGCGATCTGGCGCCGGCGGCGCGGCGCGCGGTCGCGGATTATCGCCATGCGCTCCGCCTGTTGCGGTCCGGCGAGGCGGCGGACCAGGTCGAGGTGCTGGCGGTGTCGTCGCTCGAAGGCAGCGACATCGAGCGCGTCTGGGAGAAGGTGCTGAGCCGCGTGGCGGCGGCGCGGGCGAGCGGCGCCTTCGCCGGGCGGCGCGGGGCCCAAGCGCAAGCGGCGTTGTGGCGTGAAATCGGCGACGCGCTCCTCGACCGCTTCCGTGCTGACGAGCGGGTCGGCCGCCTGCTCAAGGCGCTCGAAGGCAAGGTGGCGGCCGGCAAGCTCACGCCATCGGCCGCGGCGCGCCAGGCGCTCGACGCGTTTGTCGTCGGCAAAGACTAGCGGAACGGGCCTTCGGTCCAGCGGAATTCGGTGAGAATGCCGTTCTCGAAGCGACAGCGCGCGGCGACTTCGCGGGCCAGAAAACCGCCGGTTTGAGGCATTTTCGGCCGGACGCCCTGGACATCTACGATCAACGCGCCAAGCCCGCCATAGTCGGTCGCGTTCGCTTGGCGGCGGTCGATCCTGATCTCGATATCGCCGCCGGGAAACGACGCCCGCATGGCGTCGGCGCAGCGTTCGGCGAGGCCGGGTTGGCGCAGTTCCTTCACCTGGTGCTGGGTGCAGCCGGCCATGAGGAAGACCGCTACCGTCAGTCCGAGCCGTCGCAGGCCGCGGCCAATCCCTTGACGGCGCCCGCCCCCTGCCCTAGAAACCCGGCTTCCGCGAGCAAGGATCGGGTCATGTCCAGGCGATGCAGCATCACCGGTGTCGGGGCTTTGGTTGGCCATCGTGTCAGCCATGCCAACAACAAGACCAAGCGGCGGTTCTTGCCCAATCTGCAAGTCGTGTCGCTGGTGTCCGACGCCTTGCGCGGCTCGGTCAGGCTCAGGCTCACGACCCACGCGATCCGCACCATCGAACATAACGGCGGGATCGACGCTTTTCTGCTCGGCACGCCGGATGCCAAGCTGCCGGTCGAGGCCAAGCGCCTCAAGCGCCGGATCGAAGCCGCTCAACGCAAGGCCCAAGCCGCCTGAGCCGCGGCGCGGCTATTTCTCGCCTCTGAGTTTGTCGACGAGCGCGGGCAAGACCCGCAGATCGAAGCCCTGGCGCGCGGCCTGGGCCACGATCTGCAACGGGCTGTCGTCCTCCAACAACGCCCGGCTCAAGCCCCAAAGCAGGTAGCAGCGGGTGCCGCTGCGGCAATGGGCCAGGATCGGCTTCGGCGCGCGCAGCAATGCGTTCTGAAACGCCACGACATCGGCCTTGGTGACGGTGGCAGTGGTCATCGGCTGGTAGCGATAATCGAGCCCGAGCCGCTCGGCCTCCGCCTTGGCGGTCGCCATCGGCAACTGGCCCGGCTCCTCGTCGTCGGGGCGATTATTGATGATGGTGGCGAAGCCGGCTTTCGCCAGCGCCGCGATATCTTCCGTCGCGATTTGCCCCGCGACGCTTAGCTCATCGTTGATGCGAACCGGTCCCTGCTGCATGGCCATCGCTCCCTTCGCGCCCAGCACGGCCGTTCTTAGCACCATGGCGCCGCCCTCACCAGGGCGGCGGCAACGTCGATGACGCCGGGTACAACATCGGCCAAGAATAAAGGTTCCCGGGTTCCGTTCATTCCGGGAAAATATATCCGGCCGCGGGAAAATAGACCTGGAATTCGCGGCGGCCAGCGATGGTTGACATTATGAGGTCACTCATTAGGTTGCGATAGGTGGTTGCAATGCTTCGAGGTTCTTCGGTGGCGATACCCAAGCGCGACGACGACTCTCCCCACCCGATCGACGTTTACGTCGGCGGGCGCATGCGGCTGCGGCGCATCCAGCTCGGGCTGAGCCAGGGCGCGCTCGCGGGCAAGATCGGCGTCTCGTTTCAGGCGGTGCAGAAATACGAATCCGGCGATATTCGCATTTCCGCGAGCCGGCTCTATGACGTCGCCCAGGCGCTGACCGTCTCGCCCGGCTTCTTCTTCGAGGGCTACCCGGACGGCCTCGTCGCCGCCAACCTCGCGCAGGAATTGAGCGCCGAGGGCGGCAATCTCGACGAGACCTTCGACCGGCGCGAGGTCATGGCCCTGATCCGGGGCTATTACGGCATCCGCGACAAGCAGATCCAGGCCGACATTCTGCGGCTGATCTCCAAGCTTGGACATCGCGAACTCGAAGTGTAAGACTTGGCCCGCGATGCCGGCCAAGAAACAGAATCCGCTCAACCTCAACCCGCTGCAACTGAAGACCCTGACGCTGTTCCAGGCGTTGGCGGCGCTTCCCGACCACGCCCAGGCGGGGCCGGAGCCGGGCACCGTGCTGATCGGCAACCTGCCGCATCCGCATGGCGACCATTTTCATGTCGGCGACGCCGCCGTGGCCGCGCGCGACGCCACTGGGCTCGGCAACCAGGCTGTCTGGGTGGCGCTCCAGCGCAAGGGCCTCATCGCCTCGGGCTTCCCTC
Source organism: Rhodospirillales bacterium (assembly GCA_015654725.1). Classification (GTDB taxonomy): domain Bacteria; phylum Pseudomonadota; class Alphaproteobacteria; order ATCC43930; family CGMCC-115725; genus JAATGI01. Next base: position 2,264 of record JAATGI010000201.1, on the reverse strand, counting down.
ATCAAGTGCTGCTGACCCCGGCGGGGCTGGCCTACGACACCGGACTCGGCGAGGCCGTGCTGCATCGCGCCGAGCACTGACCCGCCTTACCAGCGGAAATAATCGATCACCGCGGTCGGGGCTTCGGCATGGGCGCCGAAGGTGGCGGGCAGGTGTTGCGGCTCGATCGCGGACAATTCCTCGGCATGGATGCCCGAGACCACGAACAGGCTGTCGATGCCGGCGGCGTTGGCGCCGGCGATGTCGGTCCGGAGGGAATCGCCGATCGCGAGCACCCGGCGCTTGTCGGCGATGCCGAGCAAGCCCAACACGGTTTCATACACCTCCGGCAAGGGCTTGCCGTGCCAGCGCACCTCGCCGCCCATTTCCTCGTAGCGCTGGGCGATGGCGCCCCCGCAGATATTGAGCCGGTCGCCGATCTGCACCACGAGATCGGGATTGGCGCACACCATCTTCAAGCCGCGCGTGCGCGCCGCGTCGAGGAGCGGCTGATATTGCTCGACCGTCTCGTCGTAGTTGGGGCCGGTATTAAGGACAAAATCGGCTTCATCGATGGACGAAACGCGCCTTAAGCCGACATCTTCGAGCAAGTTGTCGTCCCGTTGCGGCCCAATATGGAAGCAGGCTGTGCCGAGGGCGCGATAAAACGGATCGTCGCGGCGCTTCAGATGCCGCCACGTTTCCTCGCCCGAGGAATGAACGTGGTCGTAAAGCCCGGGCGGAATCCCGATCTCGTTCATGCGCCGCTCGACGAGATAGGCGCGGCGCGGCGCGTTGGAGAGAATGACGATGCGCTTGCCAGCGCGTTTGAGCTCGGTCAGCGCTTCGATGGCGTAGGGCGTTGGCTGCTGCCCGTTATGCAAAACACCCCAGAGATCGAGGATGAAGCCGTCATAGCCCGCGGCGACCTCGCGCACGCCCTTGAGGATGCGGACGCTCACGGCAGCCGTTCCGTCTTCCGCGCCGGCGCCGATCCCACCGCCTCGCCGATCGTGGCGAAACCGTCCCGCCGCAACAACTCGGCGAGCTCGCGCTTGATCTTCGCCACCAGCCCCGGCCCACGATAGATCAGCGCGGTATAGAGCTGCACCAGGCTGGCGCCGGCGCGAATCTTGGCATAGGCGTCGGCGCCGCTCGCCACCCCGCCGACGCCGACGATCGGGATCTTGCCCTGGGTGAGCCTGGCCATGTCGGCGATGAGCGCGGTCGAGGCCGCGAACAGCGGCTCGCCGCTCAAGCCGCCGGGCTCATGGGCTTGCGGGCTGCGCAAGGTGGCGCGCCGAGATACCGTGGTGTTGGCGACGATCAGCCCATCGACGCCGCTGGTCAGCGCGGCGGCGGCCAGGTCGGCGCGCTCGGACGGCGTCAGGTCGGGCGCGATCTTGAGCAAGAGCGGCGGCGGGTGGCGCGGCACTGCCTGCGCCCGCGCCACGACGAGCCGCTCCATCAGCCGCGCGACCGCGCTCTTCCTTTGCAACTCACGCAGGCCCGGCGTGTTGGGCGAGGAAATATTGACGGCGAGATAGTCGGCCAGCGGCGCGAAGGCGGCGACGCCTTTGACGTAATCCTCGATCTCGTCGCCGGTCTCGCGGTTGCGGCCGATATTGACGCCGATGATGCCGGGACGGGCGCGGCGCTGCTCCAGCCGGCGCGCCACCGCGGCCAGGCCCTCGCTGTTGAAGCCGAGCCGGTTGATGAGGGCGCGGTCGTCCGCGAGGCGGAACAGGCGCGGCTTCGGGTTGCCGAATTGCGGCCGCGGCGTGACGGTGCCGAGCTCGACGAAGCCGAAGCCCAACGCCAGCATCGCATCGGGCGCCTCCGCATGCTTGTCGAAGCCGGCCGCGAGCCCCACGGGATTGGGAAACGCGATCCCCATCACCGTCCGTTTGAGCTTCGGATCGCAGGCGGGCGCGGGGAGATAGATCCCCGCCGCCAGCGCCCCGACGGCCGCGCGGTGCGACGCCTCCGCGTCGAGCGCAAACAGCAGCGGCCGGATCAGGTCATAGATCATGGCGCGTGATCGGCAGGACGTGCGTACCGTCGGCCCGCATCGTCATCGGCCGCACCCACAGCGCCTGCTTCGGATCAAGCGGCGCGTAAAGGTGCGGGAAGAGCTGCCCGCCGCGCGACGGCTCGTAGCGCACCTCGCCGATGTCGCCGTCGTCGAAGGCCGCGAGCACCAGATCGTCCTGCCCGGCGAAATACTTCGCGGCCGTCTCCGCGACCTGTACGCCGGTGGAAAAGTGGATGAAGCCGTCGGCAAG